>NZ_DLJI01000060.1:63716-139185 GCF_002484185.1 Empedobacter sp. UBA7620
TTATACTTCTGGAACAACAGGTCGTCCGAAAGGTGTTGTATTAACGCACGAAAATATCGTTTCTGATGTTTTAATGTCCGTTGATCGCATTCCAGATTTTCCAAATCATGCGATTGCATTGAGTTTTCTTCCGATTAATCACGTTTTCGAACGTATGTTGATTTATTTGTATCAACATTTGAGTATAGGAATTTGGTATGCAGAAAGCATTGATAAATTAGGAGATAATATGAAAGAGGTGAAACCGCATGTAATGACGGTTGTACCACGATTAGTAGAAAAAGTTTACGATAAAATTTACAATACAGGTGCTTCTGCAGGAGGTCTTAAAACGAAAATTTTTATGTGGGCTTTAAGCCTTGTTGAAGATTACGATCCTTACAATCCAAAAGGTGGATTATTTGGTTTGAAACATTCAATTGCGAAAAGTTTGGTTTTCAGTAAATGGAAAGAAGGAGTTGGTGGTAATTTAGTATGTATGGTTTCGGGATCTGCGCCTTTAGCAGCACGTTTGAATCATATTTTCTGGGGTGCTGGAATTCCTATTTTAGAAGGTTATGGTTTGACAGAAACTTCTCCCGTAATTTCGGTGAATTGTATGAAGAAAGACGGTTTTGGAATCGGAACTGTTGGTGCTCCATTAAAAGGAATCGAGGTTAAAATTGCAGAAGACGGAGAGATTTTAGTCAAAGGTCCTAACGTTACACAAGGTTATTACAAAGATCCTGAAAAAACTGCTGAAGCATTCACGCCAGATGGTTATTTCAAAACGGGTGATATTGGAGTTCTTGAAAGAGGTTTACTTAAAATTACTGATCGTAAAAAAGAAATGTTCAAAACTTCTGGAGGTAAATATATTGCGCCGCAAATCATCGAAAATAAATTCAAACAATCTCGTTTTATTGAGCAAGTAATGGTTGTTGGAGAAGGAGAGAAAATGCCTTGTGCGATTATTCAACCTAATTTCCAAGTGTTGAAAGATTATTTACGTATCAAAGGAATTGCTGAACCTGCAACGAAGGCAGATTTAATTAAAGAGCCTGCAATTTTAGATATTATAGGTCGTGAAATTGAAAAAATGAATAAAGGTTTAGGACATTGGGAACAAATCAAAAAGTTTGAATTAACTCCTGATGAATGGACAATTGATGATGGATTATTAACGCCAACATTAAAATTGAAACGTAAAAATGTCTTGGCTAAATATCAAGATTTATACAATAAATTATACGATAAGAAATAATAAAAAATCCCTTCAAAAATTTTTGAAGGGATTTTTTAATTTTATAATAATTAAGTTTTAATCTCGTCGTCCGCCCATTGCCATCATTACAAAATAAAGTAATTGCGCTAATGAACCAATCGCCGCTACTACATAAGTTCTTGCAGCCCATTTTAATGAATCTTTTGCGCCTTCATATTCGTTTGGCATTACCATATTGTTTCCTTTTAACCAAGCTAACGCACGGTTGGAAGCGTCATATTCTACAGGTAAAGTAACAAATGCGAAAACTGTTGTTACCGCAAATAAGAAAATACCAATCCACAATAAAGTTGCATTTTTAGATGAAGCCATTACGATTAATCCTAACATCAAAATCCATTGATTTAAGCGAGATGCAACGTTTACCATTGGAACCATTTTCGAGCGTAATTGCAACATATTATATCCAACCGCATGTTGTACTGCGTGACCACACTCGTGCGCTGCAACTGCCGCCGCCGCTGCATTTCGTTCGTGGTAAACAACTTCCGATAAGTTTACCGTTTTATCAGCAGGATTGTAATGATCCGTCAATTGTCCAGGAGTAGATATAACACGAACATCGTGAATGTTATTATCAGAAAGCATTTTTTCGGCAATCTCTTTTCCTGACATTCCGTTTGCTAAATGTACTTTCGAATAATACTTAAATTTACTTTGCAGTCGGTTACTAACAAACCAACTAATCAGCATAAATAACCCAATAATAATGTAATAACCTGTCATCTATTTTCTATTTTATTTTTTAATCAATTTTAATATTTATTCAAAATTCAAAAAGTATTCCAATAAGTGAATAGAGACAAAAATAGCAGAAAAGTTAGTTTTTTTGGCAGAGTTCTGTATTAAATCATATAAAAATGAACAAAAACTGACATTTTGCTCAAAAATTTTTGAATTGAAATTACAAAACTCATTACCTTTGTAAGCTATGAGTATTCGCATAATAGAAGTACAATCAAAACACGATTTGGAAGCATTTATTAAGTTTCCGATGAATTTGTATAAGGATAATCAATATTACGTTCCACCCTTTATTAATGAGGAGAAGGAAACATTAGATGTTTCTAAAAATCCCGTTTTTAAAGATGCTGAAGCGCGTTATTTTCTTGCTGAAAAAGAAGGTAAGATTGTGGGACGTGTTGCGGCAATTATCAATTGGCAAGAAGTCAATAATCAACAAAAACGTAAAATGCGTTTCGGCTGGTTTGATATGATTGATGATATCGAAGTCACGAAAGTACTTTTGGCAAAAGTCACGGAAATAGGTAAAGAAAATCAATTAGAATATATAGAGGGACCAGTTGGTTTTTCGAATTTGGAAAAGGCAGGTTTGCTAACTTTCGGATATGATAAATTGGCTACAATGGTTGGTTTATATAATTTTCCGTACTATGCGCAACACTTAGAATCATTAGGTTTTGAAACGGCTAATGAGTGGGTGGAATATGAATTGGCTGCACCAACAGAATTGCCAGAAAAGGTTATCAAATTTAATAAAATTATTCGAGAACGTTACAAATTACGAGAATTGAAGTTTACAAAAACTTCTGAAATTATTCCGTATGTCGACGAAATGTTCGATTTGTTAGATAAAACTTACAGCGAATTGGATACTTATGTGCCAATTGCGGATTACCAAATAGAATATTACAAAAAGAAATATATTCCGTTTATCAATCCAGATTTTGTGAACTGTATTGTTGATGAAGACGGAAAAATGGTTTCGTTTGCAATTACGATGCCTTCTTACTCGAAAGCGATGCAAAAAGCGAAAGGTAAAATTTTTCCTTTTGGTTGGTGGCATTTGATGAAAGCAAGTAAAAATAATGATTCTGCTCAATTTTATTTGATTGGAATTGATCCGAAATTTCAAGGAAAGGGAGTTACAGCATTGATTTTTAATGCAATGTTTGATACGTTTAGAAACAACGGGATCAAATTTTTGGAAACAAACCCTGAATTAGCGGACAACGAAAGTATTCAAGTTTTATGGAAAGCTTATGATCCTGTAAATCACAAACGTCGCAAAACTTTCAAGAAATCAATTTAGTATAAATAATAATGTTATATATTTTGAATTAAAATTTGTCAATTCGAGTGATTTTTAGAAAGATTATTTCTGAAAATTATATCGAGAATTAAGATGAATTATATTTTCTAAAAATTTATAGCATAGAACTTATAAACGTATAACGTAAAAAATATGTTTGATATTCATCAATTAGAGAAAGAATATTCAACTTTCAGACAAGAAGGTTTTGATTCGAAATGGTTAAATTTTGAAGCTTTAAATCAATATTTTTCATTAAAATCAACTCAAAAAGAACAAATTGGAACATCTTTTTTAGGAAACGAGATTTATAAATTAAGTTTCGGCACTGGAGAAAAACGTTTATTAATTTGGTCTCAAATGCACGGAAACGAATCTTCTGGAACGCGTGCAATGTTTGATGTGATTAATTTTTTTGAACAAAAATCTGAATTAGCTCAAACCATTTTATCTCAATTGACGATTGATTTTATTCCGATGCTAAATCCTGATGGTGCAAATGTTAATACACGTAGAAATGCGGTTGGAATTGATATTAACCGTGATTTTTTAGCAAAAGAATCAACAGAAATTCACGTTTTGTTAAATCAAGTGGAGAAAGGAAATTATCAAACCTTATTCAATTTACATGATCAACGTACGATTTTCAATGTTGGACAAACCGCTAACCCAGCGACTTTATCATTTTTAGCTCCTTCTTATAATGTTGAAGAAGATGTAAACGAAGTTCGCGAGAAAACTATGGGAATTATTCAGGCAATGAATACAGAATTGCAAAAAGTAATTTCTGGTCATGTAGGTCGTTATACATCAGAGTTTTATCCGATGTCAACTGGAGATAATTTTACAAAAATGGGTTATCCTTGCGTATTATTTGAAGCGGGACATTTTCCGAATGATTATCAACGAAATACAACAAGAAAATACAATGCATTGGCTATTTTAGCAGGATTGAATGCTTTAGCTACGCAAGAAAATTTTCCGTTTGATGAATATTTATCGATTCCTCAAAATGGACAAAAATATTTGGATGTTGTCATTCATAATGTTCAAATCCAAAATGGAGAAAATTCTTCTGTTGTTGATTTGGGAATTTATTTTGAAGATGAATACAACGAAGAAAATAATTCGGTAGTGCAAATCGCGAAAATTATTGAAATTGGTGATTTACGAAAATTTATTGGTCATCTCGAAATTGATGCTGAAAAACAAGTTTATAAAGGAATAACTAAAAATTATCCTTTTTTGAATCAATTGGCGACTTTCGAAATTGGCTCAATTAAAGTTGAAAATGGTCAAATCATTTCATAATTATTTATACATTTAACCTATAAACTAAAAATACAATGAAAAAAATATTGGCAATTGCACTTGTGGCAATGTTAGGATTTTCTACACAATCTTTTGCTCAAAATAAAGTGTTGAATCGTACGATTACAGCTGAAAATGGGAAGAAAATGTTGACAGGAGAATTCACTAGAAAAGCGTTGGAAGAAGATGATTTTAAGGAATGGTACCACCACGAATATGACACGTACGAAGTTGAAAAAAGTAAATTAAAAGGTTTAAAAGATTTACGCAATTATCGCTTGGAAGTTTTTGTAGGAACTTGGTGTCCAGATTCTCGTCGTGAATTGCCACGTTTGTATAAAATTTTAGATGATATTAAATTTCCTCAAAATCGTTTGAAAGTGATTGGTGTAAACCGTCAAAAGAAAAGCTTCAACGGAGAAGAAATCAATAAAAATGTGACGCACGTTCCGACAATTATCGTATATAATAATAAAAAAGAAGAAGTTGGTAGAATTGTAGAATCTCCAGTTTCTGGCTATTTAGAAGAAGATTTGGCACAGATNNTTATGCAAATGAATAATTTAAAGAAAATAATTCTAGTCGTTGTAGCCTTCATTTTTGGTGTGATGATAACGTATTTCATCATGGATAAATTCAAATCTGAAAGTTATACCGAACAATCTCATGTGATTGCGTATCAAATCGAACGAATGAATAAAATGATTGTTGCAGAACAAACCTATTCAGATTTATACAATCACACGTCAAAGAAATCGTTGCCAGGTTTAACTGATATTTTTTCTGCGGATAAAAAGGTGACACTTTTGGTGAAAGCCAAAGCACAAGCAACGTATGATTTGAAAAAAATGGATATTGAATTGGATTCGGTGAATAAAAAAATTATCATCAAATCTATTCCTCCAGTTGAAATCCAAGTGTATCCAGATGTTAGTTTTTATGACATGGATCAAAGTGTTTTCAATAAATTTAGTAAAGATGATTTGAACGGAATTAAGAAACGTGCTGTAGAGCATGTAGAAAAAACCGTTGATCAAACCAAACTAAAACAAGAAGCACATCAACAATTAATTCAAAATCTTGGCGATTTGTATTTCCTTGCCAAAACCTATGGTTGGAAGATAGAGGATAAAACGAGTTATGCCAACGAATTGAATAAATTATACGATTAATAAATAATTAAAAACCTGTTCCGATAGAATAGGTTTTTTTTCGCTGAATAAAGAAATGAAGTGTTTCTTTTTTTAGAATTAAAATTGAAAATAGTATTTTCGCTTAATATTAAAAATAAAAATGAATTGGCGTAGATTTTTACTTCCATTTTCTGGTTTATATTGGATTGGAACTTCGGTTCGAAATCTGTTTTACAATATAGGAATGATGCGTTCATCATCATTCAAAATTCCAATTATTAATGTTGGAAACCTGTCTGTTGGCGGAACGGGAAAGTCACCTCATATTATGTATTTAATTGATTTGTTGAAAGACGAAAAATTAATTGCAACATTGAGTAGAGGATATGGACGAAAAACAAAAGGTTTTTTGATTGCAAATTATTCATCCAAAGTTTATGATATTGGAGACGAACCAATGCAGTTTTTTCAACGTTTCAAGAACAGAATTTTGATTGCAGTTTGTGAGGACAGAGCTTTTGGTGCGCAAAAATTAATTGATCATTATAATGCGGAAGCAATTTTGTTGGATGATGCTTATCAACATCGTGGAATTAAAGCTGGTTTCAATATTTTGTTGACAGATTTTAATAATCCATATTATAAAGATTTTTTATTGCCAGCAGGTGATTTGAGAGAGAGTAGAAGTGGAGTTCGTCGTGCAGATATTATAATTGTAACGAAATGTCCAGACAGAATTTCGGAAGAAAAACACAAAGAAATTTCGAAAAAGATTAAGTTAAAATCTCATCAGCAATTATTTTTTTCGAAAATTGTTTATGATAACAAATTGATTGGGAAATTGGATAATGTTGAGAAATCGACTTGGAAAAATCTGAATGTTATTTTAGTTACAGGAATTGCTAAAACAGATGGTTTGGTAAAATTTGCGGAAGAAAACTTTGCAAATGTCTTGCATTTAGAATATCCAGATCATCATAATTTTAGTCAATCAGAAATTGAGTATATTTACAAACGATACGAAGATACGGAAGGTAGAAAGCGTTTTGATAAAATTATCATGACAACGGAGAAAGATTATATGCGTTTGATGGAAGAATCCATGATAAAAGACGATTTATACTACATTCCGATTAGTATCGATATTAACGATAAAGAAAAATTTAATCAAACTATTTTAGAGTATGTTGGACAGAATTAATGAGGCTGTAAAGTACATCAATAATTTATTGCCAGATCAACCAGAATTTGTAATTGTGTTAGGGTCTGGATTAGGAAAATTAGAAGACGAAGTAGAAAATAAAGTTGTTATTAGCTACAAAGATATACCAAACTTTCCTCAAGTAACAGTAGAAGGGCATAAAGGTCATTTAGTATACGGAACTATTTTAGGTAAAAAAGTTTTGATGATGGCTGGTCGTTTTCATTATTACGAAGGATATTCGATGGAAGAAGTAACGTTCCCAATGCGTGTTTTCAATGGATTAGGAATTAAGAAAGTTGTTTTATCGAATGCTTCTGGAGGTGTTAATCCAAATTTCCAAGTTGGAGATATTTTATTGGTAAAAGATCATATTAATATGATGCCAGAACATCCTTTACGCGGAAAAAATATTGACGAATTAGGACCTCGTTTTGTGGATATGTCTAAAGCATATGACAGAGAAATGTTGAATGAAGCGGCAGAATTTGCAAAAGCAAATGATATCCTGGTTCATCAAGGAGTTTATGTAGGATTACAAGGACCAACTTTCGAAACGCCATCTGAATACGGATTGGTTCGTTTTATTGGAGGAGATTGTGTTGGTATGAGTACAGTTCCTGAAGTTATTGTTGCTCGTCACATGGATATGCGCGTTTTCTGTTTATCTATTATTACAGATTTAGGTGGACCAGAAATTTCATTCGATGTTTCGCACGAAGATGTATTAAATGCAGCGAATACAGCAATGCCAAATGTAATTCGCGTGGTAAAAAGCGTAATCGAGAATTGTTAATTTTTGATTTGATGATAAAAGAAAAAACCAACTGAAAAGTTGGTTTTTTTATTTTATAAAAATCGGTGAATTCGAAAGAATAATA
This sequence comes from Empedobacter sp. UBA7620, assembly GCF_002484185.1. Taxonomy (NCBI): domain Bacteria; kingdom Pseudomonadati; phylum Bacteroidota; class Flavobacteriia; order Flavobacteriales; family Weeksellaceae; genus Empedobacter; species Empedobacter sp. UBA7620. The sequence goes on from NZ_DLJI01000060.1 coordinate 71,560, forward strand.
AGGTCAAATAACAAGACGAATTCACCGACAAGTTTTGAAGTATTCGATTGATTAGATCTCAACTTCTCGTTCAGAATTTGTGCAATTACTATGAACGATATAATCGATTAGTTTTCCGTTTTCAAAACACAACATTAAATCTTCTTCATAAATTGATGTATGTGTCAATTGGTTAAATTGTAATAATTTTCCTTGTGAGATTTTAATGATTCCAGAATACCAGCTCGCAAAAACTTCTTCTCTTCTCGGAAACAAATAATTCAATTCAACTTCATCCAAACCATCCAAATATCCTCTGAAATTAATCAAAAACAATTCGTCATTTCTCAATTCCCATTTCCCATAATATCCTCTCCAGCATGTTGGCGAAGGTGGAGTAAAATAAGGTGGATGATTTAATTTTCTAAAATAATGATGTAATGGTTGTTCGGCTATAATATATTGTTGGTTGTCGATTAATAAAATTTCTCCTATTTGCGCGGTCATTTTTTCTTATGGTTTATTCAAATGTAGAATAGCCACACGAATTAATGAAAAATCAATAGCGCTAATTTATCAAAATAATAAAAATTGACCGACTAAAATAAAATGGTTAAAAATTATCTTGTCTTTAAATGATAAATTCGTAATTATTATTTATTTAAGAATTATTCTTTCTCCTTGTTGAGGAAAAATATAATTGATATTATATGGATTATCTTTTAACAATTCGTCTTTAATTTTTTGCTCATAATCATCTTTTGGTTTGATATGAGTAACGATGATTGTAAAACCTTTCAACTTACTTTTTCCAACTTCTTTCGCTAATTCACCTAATTCTTCGTTCATCAATTTTGGTGTTAAATGACCAAATAATAATTTTTCAGGTTGAGAATTAGGAAAAGAAACTTCTAACATCATTGTTTTCAGTTTACCTGATTTAATTTTAGGCGCAATTGCTTTCCAAATAGTTGTTAAATTTTTAGTTCCTTCGATACGATCTGCTCCTGTATCACCAAAATATAAGACTGCACTTGAACCATTTTCTACTAATATTGCCGAACTTTTCAAAGGATTTACATGACTCAATTCGTAAATTGTTCCTGTAAAATTAGTTCCTTCTATTGTGAAAGGTGTTCCTATTTCTGCATATTTGTAGTAATATTTATTCAAAATTGGCGATTCGCCTTCATTGGCAAAATTTGCCCAAGCATCATTAGTAAAATATTTATTTTTTAAAACTGAAATTGTTTCAGAAATACCATAAATAGGCTTGTTTGCATCTTCTGGAGAATTAATAATCATGCCTGAAAGATGATCCAAATGTCCATGAGAAATAAAATATCCTTTGATATAATTTTTCAGAACTTTACTATTTTGTTCTTCAAAAGTACCTTTCTCTATTGCTTTATTGATTCCAGAAAGAATTGTCCCTGCATCCAACGCCAAATAGCTATTTGTCGTTTCTTCACCAATCAAATAAGAAGAAAGATTACTCTCGTTGCTACCACCATAAACTCCAAGTGGAACAACCTGAATATTTTGTGCTGAGGCAATCATCGAAATTCCAAATCCAATACTTAATAGATATTTTTTCATAAAAAGAATTTTAACAAAAATACAACCGAAAGTATTATTAAACTAAAATATCCTCATAGTTTGTAAAAACTTTAGTATTTTCACACTTCTATAAAATTAACGCATAAAATTAGTTAGAATGAAATCGAAATTATCTACTAAAATATTGAAAAATTATGCGACTCAACTGATGACAAAAAAAGCAATGTATGCTGCGGCAATCGCTTTATTGGCAACAAATGTTGATGCGCAAAAGAAACCATTAGATTTGACTGTTTTTGATGAATGGCAATCAATTGGAATGAAAGAATTATCGAATAATGGTTCGTGGGTTGCTTATCAAGTCAATGCACAAGAAAGTGATAATACATTGAACTTTTTTGGTTTGAAAACGGATAAAAATCTAAGTTTTCATCGTGGTGAACAAAGTGTTTTTACAGCAGATTCTAAATTTGCCGTTTTTAAAATTCGACCTTTTTATAAAGATTTGAAATTGGTTCGAATTAAGAAAAAGAAAGAACATGAAATTGCAAAAGATTCAATCGGAATATTAAATCTAGCAACAAATCAAGTTGAGAAATTACCAAATATAAAATCATTCAAAACACCGAAAAAAGGAGGTTCTTTTTTGGCTTATTTATTAGAAAAAGAAGAAGCGAAGAATGATAAAAAAGACAAGTCAGATTCTACAAAAACGAAAGATAAACCTTCAAAACCAGCGGGTAAAGATAAAAAAGATACGCCGTTAGAATTGGTGTTGAGAAATTTGATTTCTGGTCAGAAAAAATCTTTCAAAAATGTAATGAATTATGAGTTTAGCGAAAATGGTAAACAATTAATTTTTTCGACAAAACAAGAGAAAAAAGACAGTTTAGATAAAACTAAATATGGTGTTTTCTTGGTAAATACAGCAACTTTTGTTCAAAAACAATTGGTTGATACAATTGGAGATTTCAAACAATTTGCGTTTGATGAATTAGCAAATAAAGTTGCTTTTGTTGGAACTTCTGACGAAGAGAAAAAGGAAAATAAAACATATTATTTATATTATTCTGCAACAAATAATCCACAACAAATCAAGAAATCTGAATTGTTAGGATTGAAAAAAGATTGGCAAGTTTCAGAAAATCGTCAACCAAAATTTAGTAAAGATGGAAATTCTTTGTTCATTGGTTTGATGCCGAAATTAGCAGAAAAAGACACAACTTTAATCGCTGATGATTATGCAAAAGTGGATGTTTGGAGTTACAAAGATGATTTTATTCAACCACAACAATTAAAGAATCTTGAGCGTGAAAAAAAGCGTTCGTATTTATCAGTGATTGATTTATCGAATCCTGTAAAAGTGACACAATTAGCAGATTTGGATATGAATCAAGCCGAAATTTTGAATGAAGGAAATTCAAACTTTGCTTTAGGAACTTCTGATAATGCCTATCGATTAAGCTCTAATTGGGATGTAACAGGTCGTAAAGATTATTATATCATTAATACGAAAACGGGACAACGCGAGTTATTTGCAAAAGCTTTGGCTGGAAAAGTGGAAATGTCGCCGAATGGCAAATTTGCTGTTTTTTATAATGCCGAAAATGGATTATGGTCGAGCTATAATATCGAAACAAAGGAAACAAAAGTTCTGAATAAAAAGCTAAAAGTGAAATTCTATGACGAAGAAAATGATTCGCCAACTTTAGCGCAAGAATATGGTGTTGCTTATTTTACGGATAATGACGAAACGGTTTTAATCAAAGATCGTTATGATATTTGGGAGTTTGATTTGGCTGGAAATCGTCGTCCAGAAAATATGACAAATGGTTTCGGTCGTAAACATAATATTACGTTTGATATCAATCAATTAAATGATGATATAAAAACACTTAATCGTGATAATTTAGTTTATTTAGGTGCTTTTAATAATCAGAATAAACAATCTGGAGTTTATCAAACAATTATTTCGAAAGCAAAAAATCCTGAAGAAGTTGTGATGTCGAATACTTGGGGAGCACAAAAAATGACAAAAGCGTTGAATGCGAACGAATTTATTTATACAAAAGAATCGTTCCGAAATTCGCCTGATGTATATGTTTCAACAAATTTTAAAGATGAGAAAAAGATATCTGCAATCAATCCGCAACAAAAAGATTATTTGTGGGGGAATGGTGAATTGGTAACGTGGAAAACGTACTCGGGTAAAGATGCAACTGGAGTTGTGTACAAACCAGAGAATTTTGATCCAAATAAAAAATATCCAATGATTGTTTACTTCTACGAAAAACTTTCGGATAATTTGAATCGTTATCAAGCGCCTGCGCCAACACCTTCTCGTATCAATCATACATATTTTGTAAGTAACGATTACATTGTATTTACTCCGGATATTTCGTACACGATTGGTCATCCTGGGAAATCTGCTGAAGATTATATCAATTCTGGAGTAGAAGCATTGAAGAAAAATACGTGGGTAAATGGAAGTAAAATCGCTATACAAGGGCAAAGTTGGGGAGGATATCAAGTAGCACATTTGATTACTGCAACCAATATGTATGCTGCGGCTTGGACGGGTGCGCCTGTTGTGAATATGACTTCTGCTTATGGTGGAATTCGTTGGGGAACGGGTATGAGTCGTCAATTTCAGTACGAGCAAACACAAAGTAGAATAGGTAAAACCTTGTGGGAAGCGCCAGAATTATACATCGAAAATTCGCCTTTGTTCAATATGCCGAAAGTTACGACGCCAGTTGTAATCATGCATAACGACGAAGATGGTGCTGTTCCTTGGTACCAAGGAATTGAGATGTTTATGGCATTGCGTCGTTTACAAAAACCAGTTTGGATGTTAAATTATAATGGTGATGACCATAACTTGATAAAACGTGCAAATAAAAATGATATTCAGCAACGTCAAGTGCAATTTTTTGATCATTATCTGAAAGATAAACCTGCTCCAAAATGGATGACAGAAGGAGTTCCTGCTATTTCTAAGGGAGTTGATTGGGGCTTCGATCTTGAGAAATAACTTTACAAAATAATAAAAGCGATCAAATTTATTTGGTCGCTTTTTTTGTCAAAAGAATTTCTTACAACACAATTATATTGTTAAATTTACAATTCATTTTGATTAACTTATTGAAAAAGTTTAATTTAAAGGTTTAATTGCACTAAATATGAATACAAATAATCGACAAATTGTTTATATCCATGGACTAAATAGTTCGGCAAATTCAACTAAATTCAAAACTATTCTAAAAAAATATCCTTCAGCGATTTGTATTGAATGGAAAACCGAGGAGAATATTGCAACTATTTTATTTGAAGCTTACGAACATTTAAAAGGTTTGGTAAATGATTTGACAATTATAGGAAGCTCTACTGGAGGGAATTTTGGTTGGCAATTGCAACAAAAATTAAAGGAAAATGGAAAATCGAGCGAATTGATTTTGTTAAATCCTTTGGTTGATGTTTCAATGAAAGTCGAAAATAATTTTCCTGAAAATCTTTCGCAGTATTTAGTTGATATGAATCGTTTCGAAAATACAACGGTTTTTCTTTCTGTGCATGATGAAGTTTTGGATTTTGAAAAACTAAAAACTTTCTTCGAAATTCAACAAAATATTTTTCCACAACAAATCGAAATCATAGAAATTGATGACAATCATCGAATACGTAACTTCGAGTCATTGTTAACGTTAATTTAATTTACGCTTTACAATTATTTAATTTTATTAACTGCATTTTTGCACACGAATCAAGAAACAAATAAACATGAGGCAATTTTTAATATTAATACTTATTGTATTTTCAATCAGTTCGTATGCGCAAGTAAAAGATTCTACAGAATCTAAAAAGAAAACTGTACAGGATTTTAAGAATATGATGTCGCCCTATTATAGCTATGGTAACGGATTGGGAATTACTTCTCCAGATAGTCTTTATCAGGTCAACATTAGATTTCGTATGCAAAATCGCATTAGTTATAATCATAATGATGGAGAAGAAGATAATATTGATGGACAAATTCGTCGTTTAAGATTGCGTTTTGATGGATATATCGGAGATCCAAAATTTGGTTATTCGATGCAATTATCTTTTGCAGCAGGTGATGTAGGAAAAGCAGAAGAGGGGAAGAATACGAATATTATTCGTGATGCGATGATTTTCTATTACCCAAATAAACATTGGAGTTTAGGATTTGGTCAAACAAAACTTCCAGGAAATAGGCAACGTGTTAATTCTTCTGGAGCATTACAATTAACGGATCGATCTATCAATAATGCAGATTTTAATATTGATCGCGATTTTGGATTTCAGGTCTTATACAATAAAAGAAATCAAGAAAAATTCTCATATATTTTGAGAGGAGCTATTTCTACTGGTGAAGGACGAAATTGGACAAATTTTAAAGATACTGGTTTAGCTTATACAGGAAAAGTTGAGCTGTTTCCACTTGGAGAATTTACAAAAGGAGGGAGCAATTATGAAGGTGATTTAGTTCATGAACAAACACCAAAATTGATGCTTTCGGGAGCTTATAGTTATAATGATAGAGCGCATAGAACGGCGGGAATGTTAGGAGATGATATTGTAGGTGGAGGAACAGCTAATATAAAATCATTGTTTTTGGATGCGATGTTAAAATATCGTGGATGGAATTTGATGTATTCTTATATGAATCGTAATTCGGATAATGTATTATTTTATAACCCTGCGGATATTTCTGATTTTAATTATATTTATAATGGAGAAGGGATGGATTTTCAAGGTTCGTACACATTTCCGAAACATTGGGAGGTGATAGGACGTTATTCAACTCAAACAGTAGATAAAGATATTTTTGAGTTTACGCCAAATACAAACCAATTCACATTAGGTTTGACAAAATATATTTGGGAACATGCGTTCAAATTACAAGCAGAGTTCACGTATGAGCAACAAAAATTCTATAATTTAGAAAAGAAAAACAACTGGTATGCGCGTTTTCAGATAGAAATTGGAATTTAAGATATCTTATTGTAAATTAAATATCTTAGAATAAAATAAAGGTTTGATATTTGATAATATTTAATAAATTTGCAGTCTAATATCAACCCATGCAAGCCAATAAAAAAAGAAAAAGTTTAAACCGAAACGTAGAGTTCGGAACTAAAAAAGTACAATTTAAAGATGTAATTATTGTCGCAATATTAATCTTCGTAATTGTTTTAGTAATTTTGAAATTTATAAATTAATCATAAACAAAAAAACCACTTCAAACGAAGTGGTTTTTTTGTTTTATTTCTTTTTGATGGAAACTAATTTCGAATCTTCTTTACAAATTTCTAATACAAAATCATAATCTTTCGTATTGTCTTTGCTTTTATAGTTTGCCAAATATTCTCTACAAGGAACCTGATCTTTTTTCGAGTGATCAAAATCAACTTTACTTCTTTTGAATAATTCTTTTTTCAAGAATGTCGAATCTAAATTTTCTGCTTTTAAAAATGCCTGAGCTTCTGGTGAAATAGCTAATCTTTTTGAAAAAGCTTCATCCAAAACCCTTGCATTTGGAAAGTAATTACATGAGAAAGCACGAGGTCCAAACGCCATTGCGACGAAAACTAACCCAATTCCAACTCCCATCAAATACTTCATAAATCTTTGCGTAAACGTCATATGATCAATAAATTAATGTCGTGAAATGGTAAATCAAACCAATCACATAAGTTCTTTTTTACAATTCTTCCTTTGTACAAATATACGCCATTTCTTATAGTTTTATCCGATTGTACCACATTCGCAAAACCAGATTCTTCTGAAATTTGGAATAAATACGACAAGAAATAATTGCTCAACGCTTTGGTAGAGGTACGTGCGACGCGAGAAGTGATGTTAGAAACCGCATAATGAATTATATCATTCTTAATAATAATTGGATGATCATGGGTTGTTAATTCAGATGTTTCGAAACATCCACCTTGATCAATACTCACATCAATAATAACAGCGCCAGCTTTCATATTTTGCACCATCATCTCAGTTACAACACAAGGTGTACGTGTTTCTCCTCGAAGAGCACCGATTGCTAAATCGCAACGTCGCAAAGCTTTTCCTAATTCTTTTGGATCTAATGTAGAAGTAGAAACTCGTTGTCCTATATTTTGTTGTAATCGTCTTAATCTTGTTAATGAATTATCAAAAACACGAACCGAAGCACCTAAACCTAAAGCTGTTCTTGTCGCATTTTCTGCAACCGTTCCAGCTCCAAGAATCACAACTTCTGTTGGACGAACGCCTGTTACGCCGCCCATCAAAATTCCGTTTCCTCCGTTTGTAGAAGACATCAATTCACTTGCAACCAAAATTGCCGTTGTTCCTGCAATTTCACTTAATAAGCGAACGACTGGTAAATGATTTTGTTCATCACGAATAAATTCAAATCCAACAGCGTTTACACGTTTTGTAATTAATTTCTGAAAATATTCGCGTCTTAAGGTATTCGCCGGAACAGATGAAATAATCAATGCATTTGGTTTCACCCAATCAATTTCATCTAAAGTAAGTGGTCCAACTTTTAGAATAATAGGTTTCTCGAAAACAGCTTGCGTATTGTAAGAAATTTGCGCACCAGCTTCCGAATATTCTTTATCCGAATAATTTGCACCTTCTCCTGCTCCAGTTTCTATCGTAACTTGATGTCCATTATTGACTAAAATTTCGACTGCATCAGGAGAAAGACAAATTCTTTTTTCTTGATTATTTGTTTCTTTTGGAATTCCAATATCAAAGCGTTCTTTCTTATGAGGAATCTCTAAACGCTCGGGTTGAGGAATAAGATCTTCTTGAGAAAAAGGCGTGAAAATATTTTTTCCGTCCATATACGATTAACTAAAATTTAAATGACGAACTCCATCTACATTTTCCAATGTAATTGTGTGGTGTTCATCTGGTATAAAGTTAGCAATTTTATTTGGCCATTCCATTAAACAATATTGATTAGAATATAAATATTCTTCAATCCCAAAATCTAAGGCTTCATCTTCGTGATTTAAACGATAAAAATCGAAATGATAAACTTTTCCTTTATCTGTTTCGTATTCATTTACAATCGAAAAAGTAGGACTCGAAACTTCATCATTTGTTCCCAAAGCTTTTACAAACTCTTTGATAAAAGTTGTTTTTCCAGCTCCCATTTCTCCTTCGAAAGTGATTAATTTATGTTGAAGTTGATCGATTATTTTTTGAGCAACTTCTGGTAATTCGTCTAAATTATTGATGATAAATTCCATTTAATTTTTTGGTGTTAAAACAACCATTGGGATAATTATTTCCTCCAACGAAATTCCACCGTGTTGGTAAGTGTTTTTGTAATAATTAACGAAATGATTGTAATTTTTTGGATACGTTAAAAATAAATTTTCTTTTGCAAAGATATACTTTGACGTAACATTAACCTTAGGTAAAAGGAATTTTTCTGGTTGCTCAACCGCCAAAACATCTTTCGGATCGTATTGCAATTGTTTCCCCAGTTTATAACGCAAATTTGTACTTGCTTCTTTGTCGCCAATCACTTTTGTAGGTTCCTTTACGTAAATTGTTCCGTGATCGGTTGTTACAATAATTTTCATTTTTTCTTGCGCCGCTTTTTTCACAATTTCCATTAAATATGAATTCTCAAACCAATGTTTTGTGATCGAACGATACGTTTTATCATCACGAATAATTTCACCAACAATTTTGTTGTCCGTTTTCGCATGCGAAAGAATATCGATAAAGTTGTAGACAATTACATTTAGATTGTTCTTTTTGTAATTATTAAAATCATCTGCAATTTTTTTCTCGAAATCAGAATTTAAAATTTTGAAATAATTATACGATAAATCGCCAAAACCAAGACGTTTTAATTGTTCTCCTAACAATTCTTTTTCGTACATATTTTTATTTCCTTCGTCGGTATCATTCAACCAATATTCAGGATATTTTTTCTCAATTTCTAAAGGCATTAAACCCGAAAAGAACGCATTTCTAGCATATTGAGTAGCCGAAGGTAAAATACTATAATATAAATTTTCGGCTTCCGAATTATAATAACGATTGAAAATTGGCTCAATAACTTTCCATTGATCGTAGCGTAAATTATCAACCATAATCAATAAGACATTTTTATCTTTTCCAAGATGAGGTCGAACTAATTGATTGAAAATTGTGTGCGATAAAACGGGACGATCTTCGTCGTCATGCAACCAATCTTCGTAATTACGTTCTATAAATTTGAAGAAAGCTGCATTCGCTTCACTTTTTTGATTTTCGATGATTTGAGAAAGTGCTGTATCTTCGATATTTTCAAGCTCAAGTTCCCAAAAAACTAATTTTTTATAAATCTCTTGCCAATCCTCATAATCGCGCGCATTCATCATATCCATTGTGATATTTCTGAATTCCTGTTGATAATTGATAACTGTTTTTTCTGAAATAATTTTCGAAGCATCCAAAATCTTTTTCAAACTCAATAAAATCTGATTTGGATTAACTGGTTTAATCAAGTAATCTGCTATATGCGAGCCAATTGCATCTTCCATGATATGCTCTTCCTCACTTTTTGTGACCATAATAACAGGAAGGTTTGGACGCAATTCCTTAATTTTTGGTAAGGCTTCCAATCCACTTAAACCTGGCATATTTTCGTCGATTAAAACCGCTGCAAAGTTCTCTTTTTCTATTTCTTCTAATGCATCAGTCGCATTATTTATCATTGTTGTATCGTATCCTTTTTTCTCTAAAAAAAGTTGGTGTGGTTTCAATAAATCGATTTCATCATCAATCCATAAAATTTTTATAGCCATTTGTTATATTTTTATTTTTTATATTGATTTCTACATTTTAGAATTATTCCAAATATAGCGATAACGGAAATGTTAAAATCAAAATTGTATGTTAAACAAAATTGGAGTTTTCCCAAAATTTGCGATGATTATTTAGCATAAATAATTCCAAAAATGATTTTTATCTAAAATATTTTATAAAAACCATTCTTAATCAAAAAAGTAACGTTCAGAATGAGTAAAAATTCTTATCTTTGCCGATAAAATAGTACGTTTGAATCCATTAAACAATAATAAGTTGAAGATAGTAAATGATCCAGTTCATGGATTTATTACGATTCCAAACGAGCTTATTTATCAGATTATTCAACATCCATATTTTCAACGACTTCGTAGGATTTCGCAAACGGGTTTAACAGAATTAGTTTATCCAGGAGCCAGACATTCTCGTTTTCATCACGCTTTAGGTTGTATGCATTTGATGCAAAAAGCCTTAAATATTCTCAAAAGAAAAAACGTCGATATTACTCCAGAAGAAGAAAATGGAGCTTTAATTGCAATTTTATTACACGATTTGGGACATGGTCCTTTTTCTCATTCTCTTGAACATTCTATCATTAATGGTTCGCATCACGAAGAAATTTCGCTTCGTTTGATGGAAGAATTGAATCAAATTTTTGATAATCGATTAGCTTTAGCTATTCAGATTTTTAAAGGGAATTATCCGAAAAAATTCTTGTCGCAATTGGTTTCTAGTCAGTTGGATTGTGATAGAATGGATTACTTGAAACGCGATAGTTTTTACACAGGAGTGGTAGAAGGAAATATCAATCCAGAACGAATTATCTCGATGATGAATGTCTCGAATGATGAGCTGGTGATAGAAGCAAAGGGAATTTCGTCGGTCGAGAAATTTTTGATGGCGCGTATGTTTATGTACATGCAAGTGTATATGCACAAGAAGTCGTTTACAGCAGAGAATTTTTTGATTAGCGTTTTGAGAAGAGCAAAAGAATTGACAAAAGCGGGAGAAAATCTTTTTGCTACGTTTGCTTTTAAATACTTTTTAGAAGAAAATGAAGTAGGAAGTTTATCGAAAGAAGGTTTAGAAATTTTTACGCGTTTAGACGATTCGGATGTTTTATCAGCGATAAAAGAATGGCAGTTTCATGATGATTTAATTTTGAGTAAATTATCCAAAAATATTATTCAGCGTACATTACCAAAATCATATTTGATGGATACAAAATTATCTGAAGAAGAAATTTTGGTTGAAAAAAATAGAGTAGAAAAAGCTTTAGGAATTGATGATGCAAGTTATTTTGTAGAGCAAACAACGATAAAAATTGTTCCCTACGAAAAATCAAAAAGTCCGATAAAGGTTTTATATAAAAATGGTGAGGTAAAAGAAATTTCGAGTTCAGAAAAAAGTTTGTTAACGCAATTTTTGCAACAAGAAATTACAAAATATCATTACCACAGCGTTTAAATAGTGATTTGAAGAATTTGACAAAAAAGTTAAATAACTTAAATAATCATTTTATAAATTTAAGAATAATTATTAGTTTTGCAGACTATGAAATTTAAAGCTGCAGAGATTGCGCAATTATTGCAAGGAACCGTAAAAGGTGATGCAAATGTAGATGTTTCCACATTATCGAAGATAGAGGAAGGAAAAGAAGGTTCGATTTCGTTTTTGGCTAATCCGAAATACGAGCATTTTATCTATACAACAAACGCTTCTATTGTGATTGTGAGTAAGGATTTTGTGGCAACAGATTCTATTTCGTCTACATTGATTGTGGTTGAAGATGCATATCAAGCCTTTACACAGCTATTGCAGTATTACAATACGATAAAAAATAATAAAGTTGGGATAGAAGAATATACGAAAGTAAATTCTACTGCGCAACTAGGAGATAATGTATATGTTGGAAGTTTTTCTTATATTGGAGCTAACGTTTCGATTGGGAATAATGTGAAAATATATCCAAATGTAACGATTGGCGATCATGCTAAGATTGGTGATAATAGCGTTTTACATTCGGGCGTACAAGTGTATGAAGAGTGTGAAATTGGTCAAAATTGTATCATTCATTCTAATGTTGTGATTGGTGCTGATGGTTTCGGTTTTGCGCCAAATCCAGATGGTTCTTTCGAAAAAATTCCTCAAATAGGAAATGTTTTGATTGAAGATAATGTCGAAATTGGAGCAGGATCAACAATTGATAGAGCAACAATGGGATCTACAATTATTCGTAAAGGAGTAAAATTAGATAACCAAATTCAAATTGCTCACAACGTTCAAATTGGTGAGAATACTGTTATTGCTTCGCAAAGTGGAGTAGCAGGTTCTACAAAAATTGGACGCAATTGTATGATTGGAGGTCAAGTTGGTATCGCAGGACATTTGACAATCGGAGATTTTGTACAAGTACAAGCTCAGAGTGGTATCAATGGAGATGTAGAAAGCAAAACGCAATTGTATGGTTCGCCAGCAATGGATGCATCAAGCTTTAGAAAATCGTACGTACATTTTAGAAAGTTTCCAGAAATTGTGAAACGAATCGATAAATTAGAAAAAGAGAACAAACAAAAGTAAAAGTTAATGTCTGATAAACAAAAAACTTTAGCGAATGAAGCCGTTCTAAAAGGTGTTGGCTTACATACAGGTAAATTTGTTACCTTAACATTTAAACCAGCTGAACCAGATACAGGATTTGTATTTGTTAGAACAGATTTAGAAGGTCAACCTCAAGTAGAAGCTGATGCACAATATGTTGTGAGTACAGCTCGAGGAACAACTTTAGAGAAGAAAGGAGTTAAAGTACATACAACAGAGCACGTTTTGGCGGCTTTGGTAGGTATGGATATTGATAATTGTTACATTGAAATTGACAATGCGGAACCACCAATTATGGACGGTTCTTCTCGTTTTTTCGTTGAAGCAATAGAATCTGCTGGAATTGTAGAGCAAGATAAAGACAGAGAATATTATAGAATTAAAGAAATTGTAACGTACGTAGATCCAGAAACAGGGTCAGAAATCACTGCGATTCCTGCAGATGAATACCAAGTTACAGCAATGGTAGATTTCGGAACGAAAGTTTTGGGAACTCAAAATGCAACTTTAACATCTATCAAAAACTTTAAACAAGATATCTCTCAAGCAAGAACATTTTGTTTCTTACATGAGTTAGAGCAATTGTTGGAAGCTGGTTTAGTAAAAGGTGGAGATTTAGACAATGCAATTGTTTATGTTGACAAAGAAATTACGCCAGAAACAAAAGAAAAATTATGTAAAGCATTCAATAGAGATGATGTTTCTATTCGTCCGAATGGAATTTTAGATCATTTGACTTTACATTATCCAAACGAAGCTGCTCGTCACAAATTATTAGATGTTGTGGGAGATTTGGCTTTAGTAGGTAAAAAATTGAAGGCTAAAATTATTGCAACAAAGCCTGGACATCATACCAATACAAATTTTGCAAAGAAATTAAGCAAACAAATTAAATTAGCGCAACGTAACAAAGTGCCAGAATTTGATTTGACAGCAGAACCAGTTTATGATATTAATGATATCATGAAGTTATTACCACATCGTCCACCATTTTTATTGATTGACAAGGTAATTTCTAAAAGTGCAACAGGTTTAATCGGCGTGAAAAATGTAACGATGAACGAGCCTTTCTTTGTTGGACATTTTCCTAAAGAACCTGTTATGCCAGGTGTATTGCAAATTGAAGCAATGGCGCAATTAGGAGGTCTATTAATTTTAGGAGAATTAGAAAATCCTCAAGATTATTCAACTTATTTCATGAAAATTGAAAGTGCTAAATTTAAACGTAAAATTATTCCAGGAGATACATTGGTGTTTAAATTAGAGTTGGTTGAACCAATTAGAAGAGGAATTGTTCATATGCAAGGAATTGGATATGTGAACAATCAAATCGCTGTGGAAGCAGAAATGATGGCAGTTATTACAAAAGAATAATTAAAGAAATGGAAGTTATGAATCATCCGATGGCATATGTTCATCCAACTGCAATAATAGGTGAAAATGTTACAATCAGCCCTTTCTCTTCTGTTTACGAAGATGTAGAAATTGGTGATGGAACATGGATTGGTCCTAATGTAACAATTATGTCAGGAGCGCGTATTGGAAAAAATTGTAAAATTTATCCAGGTACAGTAATTTCTGGTGAGCCTCAAGATTTGAAGTACGAAGGTGAAAAAACTTTAACATATATTGGTGACAATACAACGATTCGTGAATGTGTTACTGTAAACAAAGGAACTAATGCATTAGGTTATACTAAAATTGGTGACAATTGTTTGATTATGGCAACTGCGCATATCGCGCACGATTGTGTTGTAGGAAATAATGTCGTAATCGTAAATGCGGTTGGTTTAGCAGGACATATAGAAGTTGGAGATTTCGCTTTTATTGGTGGTTATAGTGCGGTTCATCAATTTACAAAAATTGGAGAACATGCTTTTGTAGCTGGTGCGACACAAATTCGTAAAGATGTTCCTCCGTACGTTAAAGCAGCAAAAAATCCTGTTGCTTATGCGGGAGTTAATGCAATTGGATTGAGAAGAAAAGGTTTCACATCAGAAGAAATCTTCGAAATTCAAGGTATTTACAGAATCTTATATCAACAAAAAAATAACGTATCTCAGGCTGTAGAACAAATCTTAGAAAAATTCCCAGATTCACATTATCGTGAAGTAATCCTTGATTTTATCAATACAAGTGATCGTGGAATTATGAAAGGATATAGCTCGGGAGTTTAATAAAATAACAATAGAATAAATGGCAACAACTTCTGATATCAGAAAAGGTTTATGTATTATTTTTAATAATGATACGTATAAAATTATCGAATTTTTACACGTAAAACCAGGTAAAGGACCTGCTTTCGTTCGTACAAAATTAAAATCATTAACTAATGGAAAAGTATTAGACAATACATTTTCTGCTGGTCATAAAATTGAAGAGGTTCGTGTAGAAACACGTAACTACCAATATTTATATGAAGATGATAATGGTTTCCACTTCATGAATAATGATGATTTCTCTCAAGTTTATTTAAACAAAGATTTGATTGATAATTCACAATTTATGAAAGCTGGTGACGAAGTAAAAATCTTGTTCCGTGCTTCTGATGAAACAGCTTTAGCAGCTGAGTTACCAACTACAGTTGTAATGGAAATTACATACACAGAGCCAGGTCTTAAAGGTGATACAGCTACAAATGCTACAAAACCTGCAACGACAGAAACTGGTGCTGAAATTCGTGTTCCTTTATTCATTAACGAAGGTGATAAAGTGAAAATCAACACAGAAGATGGTTCTTATGTAGAAAGAATTAAAGAATAATATATTCTGAACAATTATAACAAAAAATCCCTCTAATTAATTAGAGGGATTTTTTATTTTCTAATTTTTTTTCAAGATATTTTCTAATTTATTTCTAAATACAATATTAATCAAGGATTGTATCCAATAGTTTGAATTTATAGTTTAATAGCTATTAAGTTAATAATTACATATATAAACGTTTATTTGTATCTTATTGCAGTTGAGTTTGTTATGATAATAATCAGATTTTTGTTCATAATAAAATTTTAGCTTTGCATTATTAAACAACTTAAATTTTTATGATTATGAAAAAACTTTTATTTTTTGTTACGCTATTAACATCAATGTTAAATGCACAAACCGTATCTGATTATGTAACTGTATCTGGAAACCCTACGGGAATTGTCTTCGATTCAAAAGGTATACTTTATGTGGGAACAGAATCTGATTATGGTATAAAAAAATTTGAAAATAACTCTTTGACAACTCTTAAAACAGGAATGAATGGTCAACCAAGACAATTAGCGATTGACTCTTTTGGAGATATTTGGGCTTCTTTTCAAGCTTTAGGAAGTATTAAGTCAATCAATTCTTTGACAGGAACATCGGTTTCTTATCCTGCTTATTCTGCTTACGGAATGGCTATTGATCCTATATCAAAGAATATTTATTTTTCTGAAGAAAGAGATGGTGTAATATCTGTATTTGATTTAAATACAATAGAAATTACTAATTTATCTCATTCGATACAAGGGGCGAGAGGACTTGTTTTTGATAAAAACGGAAACTTATATGTAGCTTCTGTTAAAGACAATAAAGTATATAAAATTACACAAAATGGTATATTGTCTACCGTTGTTACAAATGTGAAAAATCCTTCTTATTTGGCATTAGATAAAGATCAAAATTTATATATTTCAACTGATTATGCAGGTAAAATTTATAAGTATAATTTATCAGAAACTACTACTGAAGCAGATTTATTTGTTTCTGATTTAGGATATACAAACGGGCTTGCTGTTTATAATGATGAATTGTATTGCGCATTAGTCTCTAGAAATAAAGTAGTAAAAATAAGTTTATCAGATTTGAGTACAGCTGAAATTTCAAAAAATGAGATGGTTATTTATCCAAATCCAGTAAAAGATTTTCTAAATATAAACATTGAAAATAATAACTTGAAAATAGAATTATATTCAATGGATGGAAAGTTAATTTTAACAAAAGAAAATACAAAACAAGTAAATGTATCTTCTCTTTCTAAAGGAACTTATATCTTAAAAGTAATAACAGCTGATAAAACTTTTACGCAAAAAATTTCCAAAAACTAAAAAAATAATTAGTTAATAATTTTTAACAATTATATAGAAAAGTAGCTAATTTTAGCTACTTTTTTTATTAGTTAAAATCATATTAATCGTGTATTTTAGCTAAGAATCAATCGAATTTATTGTATGAAAATTAAAACCAAAAAGTTTCTGAAAAAATCTTTTTATACTTTACTTATTTTTGGTGTTTTAAGTCTTTTGTTTACAGCTTTTGCGAATTATAAAATAGAAAACTCTACGGAAGAATTTGTCACAGATAAATTAGAAATTTTACCTAAAACTAAAGTTGCGGTTGTGTTGGGAACTGCGCCAAATTTGGTGAGTGGTTATCAAAATTATTACTTCACGTATCGTATAGAAGCAGCAACAAAATTGTACCAATCAGGAAAAGTGACGCATTTTATTTTGAGTGGAGATCATGGTCGAAAAAATTACAACGAACCTGAAGCGATGAAACAAGCTTTGATAAAAAGTGGAGTTCCAGAAAATGTGATTTATTTGGATTATGCAGGTTTTAGAACTTTAGATTCGATGATACGTGCAAAGGAAATTTTTGGACAGAATGAATTTATTATAGTTTCGCAAGAATTTCACAATCAACGAGCAGTTTACATTGCACGTCAAAAAGGAATTAATGCATATGGTTACAATGCGAAAGATGTCAATAAACATGCTGGATTAAAAACAAATATCCGTGAATATTTTGCCCGAACGAAAGTTTTTATTGATAGCTTTTTTGGTATTCAACCAAAATTTTTAGGAAAGAAAATTGAGATAATTTAAATAAAAAAAAGAGAAACCAAACAAATTGATTTCTCTTCTAATATTTTTACTTCAAACTACTAAAATATCCTCTTAAAATAGCATCGTTAGCAGAATTTCGTGTATCAATTTCTAAAATCTTCGGGCGATTACTTTCTGCATAAAAATCGTTGGACGAATTTTCTAAATCTGTTAAATTCGAAACAACATTATATTCAAAATCATACATTTTAGCTAAATGTTCGGCAGTGAAATGATGTTTTGTTTCAAAATAATCTTCAACTACATCTGTTTCAGAAGGGCCAGGAATAAATTTGAAAATATTTCCGCCACCATTATTAATCAAAATAATTCTGAAATTATTCGGCATATTGACATTCCACAACGCATTCGAATCATAGAAAAATGAAATATCTCCTGTAATCATCACCGTATTTTGACCAGAAGCGATACAAGCGCCAATTGCTGTCGACGTAGAACCATCAATTCCACTTGTTCCGCGATTACAGAAAACAGGATTCGAATTGTTATGATCGAACAATAATCCGTAACGAATAACGGTAGAATTTCCGTACTGAATTTGCCAATTTTCTGGATAATTTCTGATAATAGAATCAAATGCTTTCAAATCACAAAACGGAATCATATTGATGTAGTTTTTGTGTTTGATATTATTCGCTTCTCGTATCGAATTCCATGTAATGTAATATTCAGATTCTTTTGGATTGACAAACGGAACAAATTGTTCTAAAAACAATTCAGGTTTTGTTTCTATTTTATCTGTTAATGCTTGGAAAGTATCTGGTTGCCAATATTCGTCCAAATGCCAATGTTGCGTTGGTTTTTGATCGCGTAAGAATTTTTTTATTTTTTTTGAAACAACATTTTGCCCAATTGTCAATAAAATATCAGGTTTCAACGCTTCTAATTCTTCTTCCGAATAAGGGAAAATAACTTGATCTATTTTATTGAAAAATCGTTCATCATGAATATTTGACGTCACTTCTGTCAAAACAACAACCGAATCATCTTGGGCTAATTGTTTTACAAAATGATCAAATTTGGCATCAGGATGATGTAATCCGACCAAAATCATTTTACGTGTCGAAGCATTCCAACGTTTCATAAAATCAATTACATCAATTTCTGGATAATCTTTTGCAGGAATTGTAATTGTATCAATTTCAATATCTGGCGTTGTTACAGATTCGTACAAAGGTTCAGAAAAAGGCATATTGATATGAATTGGCGCAGATTTGTGCATACAATCAATCAACGCATATTTCGTCAACAACATATTTCTTGTCAAATCGTCTGTTTCTTCACTTTCGGAAAGTTGAACATTATGAACAGAATGTTGCTCGAATAAATTATTTTGACGAATAGTTTGTCCATCAAAATTATCAACTAAATGTTCGGGACGATCGGCAGAAAGTACGATTAAAGGAACATTCTGAAAAAAAGCTTCCGTAATTGCTGGGTAATAATTTGCCGTTGCCGAACCAGAAGTACAACAAACCACAACAGGTTTTTGAATTTGCTGAGCCATTCCCAAAGCGACAAATCCAGCCGAACGTTCGTCGATTACACTATAAGTTTTGAAACGTTTGTCATTCGCAAATTGCATGGTTAATGCTCCGTTTCGAGATCCTGGCGATAATACGATATGATCAATTCCGAAAGCCAAAAAAGTTTCAGCAATCAATTGAACATTTAATTTATTTGATATTTTTCTCAACGTAGTTGTCTTAAATTATAAAAGGTTTTGATTAGCAAATTTACTAAACAAAACCTTTCAAAAAGTATGATATTTTTAAGAATTAAGTATGTAAACCTCCGTCTACACTCAAAACTTGTCCTGTTACATAACTTGATAAATCTGAAGCTAAGAATAAACATGCATTTGCAACGTCTTCTGGCTGTCCTCCACGTTTTAATGGAATTCCATTGCGCCATTCTTCAACCACTTTTTGATCTAAAACTTCTGTCATTTCAGTTTCGATAAAACCTGGTGCAATTGCATTACAACGAATGTTACGAGAACCTAATTCTAACGCAACAGATTTAGAGAAACCAATTAAACCAGCTTTAGATGCAGCATAATTTGCTTGTCCTGCATTTCCCTTGATTCCAACAATAGATGACATGTTCACGATAGATCCAGAACGTTGTTTCATCATTGGTTTGATCACTGCTTTTGTTAAGTTGAAAGCCGAATTTAAATTTGTTTGAATTACTTTTTCGAAATCCTCTGCAGACATTCTCATCAACAAATTATCTTTCGTAATTCCAGCATTATTAATTACAATATCAACTTGACCAAACTCAGCAATTACATCTTCTACTAATTTTTGAGCAGCTTCGTAATCAGAAGCATCAGATTGATATCCTTTTACTTTACCGAATTGTCCCAATTCTTCTTCCAAAGCTTTAGCTTTTTCTACAGAAGAAGCATAAGTAAAGGCAACGTTAGCGCCATTTTTCACAAAAACTTCAGCAATACTTTTTCCAATACCGCGAGTTGCGCCTGTAACGATTGCTGTTTTACCTTGCAATAAATTCATGTTTATAGGTATTATATATTGCTTCAAAAATACGATTTTTTGTGAGAGTTAAAAATGTTAAAAAATACTTTATCAATTTTATTTAACATTTTATGGTATTATAATTGAAAATATTGATTGTTATAACCAATAAAAAAATAAAAACATGAAGAATCTATTGAAATTTTTGGCGGTAACATTTTTCGCCTTATTTGTATTCACAGCTTGTAATGATGATGACGATCCGGCAAATAACGATTTTTTTGCAGGAACTTACAAAGGAAGTTTAAGTTATAAAGACGCGAATAATTCATTATCAACTCAAAGTGGTAGTGTATTTGTAACAAAAATTGCAAGCGGAACAAAGTATAATTTTGCTTTTTCTGATAAAATTCCAGATTTGAACGGTGTTGAGTTTGAAAAGAAAGGTGACAATACTTTGGTGAGTGTTGGAGCAGATGAATTATCTTATATTAGAATTGATAATGCTAAATTGACAATTCTTTACACAAAAGACGGTAAAACTTGGACTGCAAATGCAACAAGATAATTTTTAGGAATAATAATAGAAAAGACGTTCAGTAGTGAGCGTCTTTTTTTATACAATATTTTGAGCTGAAAATTGTTAAATATAAAATGATGTTTTATGAGAACGATTGTATGTTTTGCTTCATTATTAATGATGATATTTTCTTGTAATAATGAGGATGATAGCCAGAATACTATTTATAAAGAAAAATATGAAAGACGATTTATTATTTTTCAAGATTCTTTAGGAGGAATTGTACAAGATAGTGGATTAGTGCAAGTTTCTCAATCTAAGAATTTATATAAATTTGATTTTATCACATCTCAAAAAATTGATCCGATAGAAAATATTCAAATGGAAATGACAGGAAGCAATTCGTTAAGAAACGTGGGTTGGACACCAACAAAACTGATTATGCTTTCTAGAGATAGTATCAATATTTCTTACAAAGAAGGAAAACGATATTGGTTAGTCAATTCGATTAGTAAAAATTAATCATAAAAAAATCCACTCAATATTGAGTGGATTTTTTAGTATGATTTAAAATTTTCAGATTATAATCCGAAAGCTGTTTTAATTTGATCTACGAAGTCTAATTTTTCCCAAGTGAATAATTCAACTTCAACTTCAACAACATCTTGTCCATTAGCAGATTCAAAACGTTTTGAAACCGTTTTTGGATCTCTACCTAAGTGTCCGTAAGATGCAGTTTCTTTGTAAATAGGATTTCTTAATTTTAATCTTTGCTCGATAGCGAAAGGCTTCATATCAAAGATTTCAGAAACTTTTGTAGAAATTTCTCCTTCTGTTAACTCAACTTTTTGAGTTCCGAAAGTATTTACTAATAAAGAAACTGGAGCAGCAACACCAATTGCATAAGAAACTTGTACTAAAACTTCGTCAGCAACACCAGCTGCAACCAAGTTTTTTGCAATATGACGCGCAGCATAAGCAGCAGAACGGTCAACTTTTGATGGATCTTTTCCTGAGAAAGCACCACCACCGTGAGCACCTTTACCACCATAAGTATCTACAATAATTTTACGACCAGTTAAACCTGTATCTCCATGAGGTCCTCCAATAACGAATTTTCCTGTAGGATTGATATGATAAGTAATACTATCTGTAAATAAATCGCGTAAATGAACAGGTAATTGCGCTTTAACACGAGGAATTAAAATACTTACTAAGTCATTTGTAATTTTATCTCTCATAGCTTCTTCGTTAGCGAAGTCATCATGTTGAGTAGAAATTACAATTGTATCGATACGAACAGGTTTGTTGTCATTATCATATTCAATTGTTACCTGAGATTTAGCATCAGGACGTAAATATGGCAATAAATCTTTTTCGTATTTACGGATATGCGCTAATTCTTTCAATAATCTGTGCGATAAATCTAACGCCAAAGGCATATAGTTTTCAGTTTCACTTGTAGCATAACCAAACATCATTCCTTGGTCACCAGCACCTTGCTCTTCGTCAGATTGTCTGTCTACACCTTGGTTAATATCTGGAGATTGCTCGTGAATTGCAGATAAAATTCCACAAGAATTTGCATCAAACATATATTCACTTTTCGTGTAACCAATTTCAGCAATTGTTTCTCTTGCTACACGTTGTAAATCAATGTAAGAATTAGATTTTACTTCACCTGCTAAAACAACTTGTCCAGTTGTTACTAAAGTTTCACAAGCTACTTTACTTTTTGCATCAAATGCTAAAAAGTGGTCAAGAATTGAATCAGAAATTTGATCGGCAATTTTATCAGGATGCCCCTCAGAAACTGATTCTGACGTAAATAAATATGACATTTCTATACTTTTTTTAAATGATAGAGGAAAGGAGAAAACTGAAGTCCTGTTTTAGCAATTGTTTTATGAGGTTGCAATCAGTCAAATCATTCCTCTCGATTTTTTTCGAGCTCAAATATACAATGAATAATATGAATAATGAAAGATATTTAACATTTATTAGTATATAAAAATTATAGAGTTTAACTTTTTATCTTTTTTAGAATAGAACAAAAACGGTGTGTTTTAATAAATTATAAATATATTTTCTGTAAACGTTTATTTTTTTTACTCTATATAGATAATTATTCAAAATAATATTGTTACTTTAGAAAAAAATTAATTGAAATGAAATTTGACACTCTCGATCAACAACTGCTAATGTATCTACAAGAAAACAGTAAAATTACCTATAAAGAATTATCTGATAAGTTAAATTTATCGTCAACCGCAATTCATGAAAGAATCAAGAAATTAGAAAAGTCAGGAATTATTTCTAAATATGTTGCGCTTGTAAATAGAAGATTAATTAACAGAGAGCTTTTGGTATTTAGCCATATTAAGTTACAACAACATTCTGCTGATAACATCAAGATTTTCGAAAACGAAATTGTGAATTTAAAAGAAGTTCAGGCGAGTTATCATGTAAGTGGTGATTACGATTACATTATTAAAATGTCTTTCGAAAATATGGACGAATACAGAGATTTTATGGTAAATAAACTAACAACAATAAAGGTAATTGGTAGTACTCACAGTACTTTTGTGATTGGTGATGTAAAAGATGATACCGCTTTCCAATTGGTATAAAAATATAAGAATGGTTCTGATAAATTAGAATTTTTTTTGATTGAATAAGTAAAAATAGAGAAGACATGAGCAAGGAAATAGCAGTTTTAGGAGCTGGTTGTTTTTGGTGTGTGGAAGGAATTTTTAATTCGATAAATGGAGTAGAACAAGCTATCTCTGGATTTGCAGGAGGTAATGTAGAAAATCCTACTTATCGTCAGGTTTGTGATACAGATACAAATCATGCGGAAGTTGTTGAAATTACTTTTGACAATGAAGTGATATCGTACAAAGAATTATTAGAAATTTTTTGGAATATTCATAATCCAACACAGTTAAATAGACAAGGAAACGATGTTGGTACACAATATCGTTCGAGTATTTTTTACACATCAGAAGAACAAAAAAAGCAAGCAGAAGAATCGTTAAAAGAATTTGATAACGGAACTTTATATGAAGATAAATTCGTTACAACAATAGAGTCTTTAGATAAATTTTGGCCAGCCGAAGATTATCATCAAGGTTATTACAATGAAAATCCGGATCAGCCATATTGTTCGGCAGTTGTTGGACCAAAAATTGCAAAATTTAAATCTAAATTCAAACAGATTTTAAAATAAGAAAAGCGACCAATCGGTCGCTTTCATTTTATTTTCCTTTTTTGCGTGCTTTCGCTTTTTGTTTTTGCTGACCACGGTTTTTAGGTTTAGATTTTGGTGGTTTACGTTTTGTAGGACCTCCCAAATTCACCTTTTTATTTTTATCTTTTTTCTCGTGAAATGCTGCACCACGTTCTTCAATTTTTACAGTTGTAAGCTGTTTCATTTTTACAACATCTTTCTCGAATTCACGTTTTACAGGATTGATTTTTACTTCATCTTCAGGGAAAGGAATCTCTTCAATCTCTTTATCCATCAAGGCTTCGATATCATCTAAACGCTCAATTTCTTTTTCAGAAAAATAAGAAATTGCTTCACCTTTTTTATCCGCACGTCCTGTACGTCCAATTCGGTGAATATATTGTTCTGGAACATCTGGAATCTCGAAATTGATTACATGTGTAACATCTGGAATATCTAAACCACGAGCCATAATATCAGTTGTAATAATTCCTCGGTATTCATCTCTGGTAAAGGCTTCCATTGTTCTCAAACGATAATTTTGAGATTTATTAGAATGAATTACACCAAATTCATCTGGATAAATTTCATCTAAATGATTGAAAATTAAATCAGCATGTTTTTTATTGTTTGCGAAAATTAAAACTTTCTCAAATTTAGCTTTATCATCTAATTGATGAACAATTAAATTCAATTTTGTATTGAAATTCTCAACAGAAATAGCTGATTGAGAAATTTTTTCTAAAGGAGTTCCCGAACGAGCCAACGAAATTTCAATAGGATTTTTGAAATATTCGTGCAACATATCATCAACCTGATCTGTCATCGTTGCAGAAAATAAAATGTTTTGACGTTTATCGCTCATCATTGTAAATAAATGAATCAGTTGCGGACGAAAACCTAAACTCAACATTTCGTCAAATTCGTCAACTACTAATTTTTTCATTTCTTTGAATGATAAAACATTGTCAATCGCCAAATCTAAGACACGACCTGGTGTTCCAACCAAAATATCAACGCCTTCATACACCAATAATTTTTGTGTATTGATGTTTACACCACCATAAATTCCTAAAACACGAACATTGATAAATTCTGTTAATTGCTCTAAAATATCGGTAACCTGAACAACTAATTCGCGTGTCGGAACCAAAATAACAATCTTTGGTTGATTCGTTTTAGAGTATTGATATGTATTTAACAAAGGCAATAAATAAGCCATTGTTTTACCTGTACCTGTTTGGGCAATTCCCATTATATCTCGTCCAGAAAGAATCGGTTTGAATGATTTTTCTTGAATTGGAGTAGGGGTTGTGATATTCAACTTTTCTAAAGCCGAACTCAATTGTTTTGTTAATTCGAAATCCGCGAATGTAGCTTTCATTTTGCAAAGATAAGTTTTCTTGATGACTTCTTAAAAACTCAATGTGCAATCCGTTCAAATTCGTTGAAACTTCGTACTTTTGCATTTCGATTAAGTAAAAAGGAATAAAATGAGTTTAAAACAATACATCACGCAGAATGTTTTAGAAGCGATTCAAAACGTTTATCAAATTAACCCTGAATCTGTTGAAATTCAGTTTACAAGGAAAGAGTTTGAAGGTGATTATACATTGGTTGTTTTCCCATTAATCAGAACTTTGAAAGGTAAACCAGAAGAAATCGGTTCTAAAATCGGTGAAAATTTGGTTGAAAATAATAAAATTACAGCGTTTAATGTTGTAAAAGGTTTCTTGAATATGAGTTTAAGTTCAGTAGAATTTTTAGAAAATTTTACTCAAAATGCTCAAAATTCAACTTTTGGAATTACAAAAGTTGATGAAAATTCGAGAACGGTAATGGTAGAATATTCATCGCCAAATACAAACAAACCTTTGCATTTAGGACATGTTCGTAATAATTTGTTAGGATTTTCGGTTTCTCAAATCATTGAAGCAGCAGGAAATAATGTGATTAAAACACAAATTATCAATGATCGTGGGATTCACATTTGTAAATCGATGATTGCTTGGGAAAAATTTGGAAATGGTGAAACGCCAGAATCTGCAAATATGAAAGGCGACCATTTGGTTGGAAAATATTATGTGGAATTTGACAAACATTATCGTCAAGAAATCAAAGAATTAGAAGCGCAAGGAAAAACGGAAGACGAAGCGAAAAAAGAAGCTCCAATTTTCTTAGAAGCACAAGAAATGCTGCGTCAATGGGAAGCACATGAACCAAAAGTTATTGAGCTTTGGCAAAAAATGAACGGTTGGGTGTATGATGGTTTCGCTAAAACGTACAAACGTCTTGGTGTTGCTTTTGACGAATATTTATACGAATCGAATACCTACATTTTAGGAAAAGATATTGTTGAAGATGGTTTAAACAAAGGTGTTTTCTACAAAAGAGAAGATGGTTCTGTTTGGATTGATTTGACTGCAGAAGGTTTGGATGAAAAATTAGTTTTACGTTCAGACGGAACTTCGGTTTATATCACACAAGATTTAGGAACTGCAGTAGAGCGTTTCAAAAATAATCCAACGTTAGAAGAATTAACGTATGTTGTAGGAAATGAGCAAGATTATCACTTCAAAGTTTTGTTCTTAATCTTGAAAAAATTAGGTTATTCTTGGGCTGATGCTTTACATCACTTGTCTTACGGAATGGTTGATTTACCAAACGGAAAAATGAAATCTCGTGAAGGAACAGTTGTAGATGCAGATGATTTGATGCAAGAAGTTTATAATACAGCAAAAGAGATTTCTGAAGAATTAGGGAAATTAGACGGAATGTCTGATGATGAAAAAGCTGAGTTGTACGAAACAATTGCGATGGGTGCTTTGAAATATTACATTTTGAAAGTAGATCCTAAGAAACGTATTTTATTCGATCCGAAAGAATCTGTTGATTTTAATGGAAATACAGGACCTTTTATTCAATATACTTTTGCGCGTATTCAGTCATTATTGAGAAAAGAATCCCCAAAAGAATTTGATGCAAATGCAATTGAATTGAATGATGCAGAAAAAGAAATTATTCGTGCATTATACGATTTCGAAGATACGATAGAAAAAGCAGCAACAGAAATGAGCCCTGCTTTGATTGCAAATTATGTGTATGAGTTGGTGAAATTATTTAATTCATTCTACCAAAATAACCCAATCTTGAAAAATGAAGATGAAAACGTGAAAAATTTCCGTTTATATCTTTCTCAATGGGTTGCAAATACAATTCAGAATTCGTTACGCTTGTTAGGAATTGGTGTTCCAGAAAGAATGTAATCGACTTATAAAATAAATAAAATGCCTCATCAATTTGGTGAGGTATTTTTTTAACTTTACAATATGAAAATAGGAGATTTACTGAAACAAAAAGATCCTCACGATAAATTTAATTTGAAACGATTTCACGATGCGCAAAGTTTTGTCTACGATGAAATCTTAATGGAAGTTCATGCAGGAAAAAAGCAAACAAATTGGATTGTTTTTATGTTTCCTCAATTAGTTGGATTAGGTTCGAGTGATTCGTCATTAGAATTTTCGATTTCTTCGAAAGAAGAGGCGAGAGCTTTTGTGAAAGATGAAGAACTTTGGGGAAATTATTTAGAAGTTTTATCTGTATTATTAATGCAACATAAAGGCGTAATTCCGCAATTAATTTTCGGAAAAAATGATGCAATGAAACTGAAATCAAGTTTGACATTATTCAACTTCATAGTTCCGAAAGAAAAAATTATCAAAGATGTTTTGAAGTTTTTTTATGCAGATCAAGTCGATAAAAAAACATTAAGTATATTGAAACAAATGAATAAATAAAAAAATCTCGCAATTGCGAGATTTTTTTATGAGATTATTTTTTTACAATAACTTTTGTTGAGGTAACTTCATCATCAGATTGAATATTAACTATATAATTTCCATTATTTAAATCAAAGTTAATGTCTTGAGAAGAGCTTAAAGATTTTACTAAACTTCCGGAGAAATTATAGACATTGATTTTAGTATTTGTGTTTTTTAAGTTGGAAATAAAAATCTTTCCATTAGAACTTATAACTTTTACAGAATTTTTTGTTGATACGTTTTTTGTTGATAGAGTAGAGGTTGTTCCTAGCTTTCCGTCATAAACTTCTACTTTATATATATTTAAAGCTTGATCACCTCCTAAATAAATAGTTCCTGCACCTCCCTTATACTCAATGTAATCGGTTGCAATATTGTCATTACCATTTACATCAATTTTACTAATAACTTCTTTTCCATCTGTTATATATAATGTTCTCGTTCCAGAAGAGCTTCCTGATTTAAACCAAACTTTTATTTTAACTGGTTCTGTGACAGAAAAGAATAAATATCTTTTCGATGGAGAGATAAAAGAAGTTTCAGTAGTTTCGTAACTTCCTCCGTTTAATTTTAATCGCTTCGTTCCTTTCCATGTGTCTGGAAATGTAGCATTATTGCTTTCAACAACTCCCATATTTGTAACACTTGCGCCAGCAAATAAGCCTAGGTTATCAATAATTTTAGTTTCAGAATAACCAGTAGATTCATTATTCCATGTACTAAAGTCCCATGATTTAGTTAATGTTTGAGCATTAACACTAAGTGACATTATCGTTAAAGATAATGCCGAAAAGATTAAAGATTTCTTCATAATTTCAATTTTTTTTGTGATTTATATTAATGTAATCGTTTGCATAAAGTTAAATATATTATTTAATTTTCCAATAAAATTCATCTAATTAGTGTAAATATGACGCTTTAAAATAAATGTGTGAATAATTATATAAGTTATTGATTAATAGAATAATTATTTTCAACTGTTTTTTATTAATAATTTAAAATAATTATTAATATTGTATGAAATACACGATGTGATTTTGTGTGAAAGTAAAAATTTAGATAATTATGTAATCGATTACAATTAAAACACTATTTATGAAAAAAATTTTATTAAATGCTTTTGGAGTTTTAGGTATAATTAATTTATCCGCTCAAAAAGTTAATGTTACTGAATCAGCAGGTTGGTTAGAATCTGCTTATGTTAAATGGAATCCTCCCTCAGAAACAGTTGATAGTTACAATGTATATTATTCGGGTAACGGAATCACTAATAAAAAAATAGATACTCAATTAATAAGGAATTACGGATCTTTTTTCAGAGCTGATATTTTAGGATTAGCTTCTGGAGAATATACATTTAAAATAGTATCAGTTTTAAATGGTATTGAAAAAGAGAATGTTGTCACAAGTAATGTAACTGTATTACCTTATGACCGTAATGGTTTTGCACATAGTAACAATAGAGCGCCAGGAGCGTATAATTTTGATGGAACATTAAAAAATGATGCGGTTGTTTTGTATGTTTCAGAGGATAACAAGAACTCTATAAGTTTGAATGTTACTGGGGCAAATAGTAATCCTTGTGTTGGTTTACAAAATATCTTAGATGGTTTTAAGAAAGGAAAAGATACGAGACCTCTTGTTGTACGTCTTTTAGGAAATGTAACTGATTTTTCATACATGTTGAATGGAGATATTGTTATAGAAAATAACAATAATAGTGGAAGTTATATCACATTTGAAGGTGTTGGAATAGATGCTGTAGCAAATGGATGGGGAGTACGAATTAAAAATGCTTCAAATGTAGAAATTCGTAATCTAGGATTTATGTTAACTGATGCAGCTGAAGGAGATAATATAAGCTTGCAACAATCCAATGATTATATCTGGGTACATAATAATGACCTATTTTATGGTTTTCCTGGAAAAGATGCAGATCAAGAAAAAGGAGATGGAGCTTTAGATGCAAAAAAATCTGGCTATATCACTTTTTCGTATAATCATTTTTGGGATAATGGTAAATCAAGTCTGCTTGGTTTGAGCGAAGCGAATACAGTTAATGCTTATGCAACTTACCATCATAATTGGTTTGATCATTCAGATTCTAGACATCCTCGTGTAAGAACTTATACAACTCACATTTATAATAATTATTACGATGGTAATTCTAAATATGGTATTGGAACGACTATGGGTGCTTCTATTTTTGCTGAAGGCAATTATTTCAGGAATTCAAAATATCCTATGTTGATTTCTAAACAAGGAAGTGATATCGCATCTAATTCAACAGGAACTTTTTCTAATGAAGATGGCGGAATTATAAAAGCTTTTAATAATTATATAGAAGGAGCTAATTCATTTTTGCCTTACGATGCATCTTCAAATCCTATTCAGTTTGATGCTTATGTTTCAAAAACAAGAGATGAAGTATTAAGTTCTTCTATTAAAGCTTTGAAAGGAGCTTCGGTTTATAATAATTTTGATACAAATTCTTCATTTTATGTAAAGAATTTGATAGTTGATGAACCAAGTATCGCAAAAGATAAAATTATGAAATATGCAGGTAGAGTACAGGGAGGAGATATAAAATTTACGTTTGATAATTCTGTTGATGATAAATCGTACGCAGTAAATCAGGCATTGATGAATTTATTGAAAAATTATAAATCCTCATTGGTTTATGTTCAAGGTATCGATTATACACCTGTAAGTACGCACACATTAGTAATACCAACTAATAATGATCAGACAGTAAAATCAAATACAGCAATAGAACCAATGAATTTTGTTTGGGGAGGAACAGCAAGTGATTTAGAAATAGTTGGACTTCCTGCAAATGGAATAGATTTTACGAAAGATATTTCGACAAAAACATTATTGGTATTTGGTATACCAACTTCAGATACAAGTTTTACGGTTAAAACTATTGGTACAGGAACACCAATTTCAGCAACGGGAACAATTACAATTGATACAGATGAAACAAGTGCAAGCGTAGAAACGCATAACTTTACAATAAACGGTTTATCAAGTAAGTTTTATACATTTTCTGGAACGGCTAATATTAATTCAACAGATGGAACGGCCACTTATGATGAGTTGACTTTTACAAAACGTCTGAAAATAGAATCTGCAACAGTTATTAGTTATACGACTAAAAAGAAATCAACTTTAACATTGGTTCTTGATCCAAGTTTTAATGGTAAGATAAAACTTAATGGCGTAAATTATGTAGCAAAAGATGGTATTG
Organism: Empedobacter sp. UBA7620; assembly: GCF_002484185.1. Lineage (NCBI taxonomy): Bacteria > Pseudomonadati > Bacteroidota > Flavobacteriia > Flavobacteriales > Weeksellaceae > Empedobacter > Empedobacter sp. UBA7620. The sequence continues at coordinate 102,718 of NZ_DLJI01000060.1, forward strand.
TAATTATAAATGATGTTCCTATTGGTGAAAATAAAATTACAAAAGGCGATACGGCTAACTTATATTATATCAAAACTGAATTTGAAAAAGAAAATCTGATGACATCAGAAGTTAGCATCACTAATTCGAATATTTCTATTTATCCAAATCCAGTTCAAGATAAATTTGAGGTGAGATCTAATTTGAATAATAAGATTAATAAAGTGACGGTTTTAAATACTTTAGGACAAGTTGTAAAACAAGTGAATAATCAATCAATAATTGGAATGAAAGGATTGAAATCTGGTATTTATATTGTTCAAATCGAAACAGATAATGGTATTGAAACTAAAAAAATTATAAAGAAATAATAAAATAGCTTTATAATTAATTAACAAAAAGTCTACTCATTTTATATGAGTAGACTTTTATTATTTACAACGAATTACGACTCTCTATTCCTAAAGTATTGTAAATAACCTTCAAATGATATTTCACTGTATTCTCAGAAATATAGAGTTCAGTTGCAATTTCTTTATTTGTAAATCCTTTTTTTACTAATTCGATGATATCCAATTGCCTTTCCGAAAGATTATAATCACTTAAAATGATTTTCTTTTCAACTTGATTTGCATTATTTGAATGATTAATCAAATTAGAAAGTTTATTTCTCATCCGTTCATTTTCATTTTCAACAAGTTTTCTTTTTTCGATGTTTATCTTGTAGAATTTATAAAGAACAATTAATAATATGATCAAAATTGCAGAAATAATAACCAGAAATAGTCGGATATTTTTCTGATTTCGAACTTCTAAATCATTTCGTTTGTTAATGATTTCTCTTTCTAAATTTTGTAATTTTCCACTTTGATTAATTGCATCATAATCGGTTGCAAGATCATTCACAATTAATCTTGTTTTATATGCTTTTTCCCAATCTTCATTCTGAGCATAATACCAAGTAAGAGATTCGTACATATTCAAAATATAAAGTTTTATACCATAATGTTTTGCATAATATAACCCTTTGTTAAAAGCTTCTAAAGCCTTCTTATTGTCTTTTGTTTCTGTATATAAGTGTAAAAGCTTTCTATAAATATTAGGTAAATGTTTGGGAGATTTTTGCTTCAAAATTTTTATCCCTTCCAAATAATCTTTTTCTGCCTGAATATAATTTTTATTTATACTATTCATTGTGCCTATAACAGAAATATAAAAGCCAAACGTTTCGGCATCCAAATATTTTAAATTAGATTTATTTACTTTTTCGAGCAATTCCTCAACCTTATCATATTTTAAATAATCAAATTGGATAAAGATTCGTTCAATCAAAACTCTTGTCTCAACTTCGGATTTGTATTTAGCACTCTTTAAACCATATTTTTCAGCAACGTTTAAATTTTCTTCTGCTTCTGGATAATTTAATAATGTTTTATATGTAAGATATTTTAACAAATACAGATTATATAAATCGTAATTCGTTACGTTTTTAGAATGTATAATACTATCCAATTTGATAATTGATTTATCAAATGAACCAATTTCATTATAAGATGAAATTTCTTTTTTTAGAATTTCGGAATTTATTGTATTTCCTATCCCTACCTGGGTGAAAAATAGAGTAAAGAATATTAAAAGTGTTTTGTTATTCATTTTTATTATATGACTGATATTTAGTAAAGTAACTCAACTACCCATAGGTAGTAATCATTAAACTACCTCATAACTACTCCTGCAAAAGTAGGAATTTAAGTACTGAATCCTAAAATTTGCAAAGAATTTATTTAACACATAAATCTAGTGTTAATAGCTAATTATTTATAAAAATGAAGATTATTTTATCTACTTTATTACTATTGTTGTGTAGTATGGGTTTCTCTCAAAATTTGGATTACAAAAATTTAAAACAATTTATTGGAAATCGAGTAAATGAGTTAGAGGATTTTTATAAAGTTTCTTCTACATCTGTTGAAGATAATTTTGGAAATCAAAAAGTAATGTACAACTCAGTAAAAATTGAACCATATACGTTGAATATTGAGGTAGAAACTGAAGGTAAAAATATAAAACGTATTGTGGTCAAAAATTCTGAAAATAGAACTAGTTTCTTTAAAAATATTGCAGAAGAAATAGAAAAAGAAGCTCCAATTAAGAAAAACTATAAGACGTATTATATTTCTTTAGTTAAGAGCTCAACAAAAAAGAAAATCTATCAAGAATCAATTGATCAATTAATTGATTTATTGAAAAAACCGACCACCAATCTAAAAGAAAATTATGGTTTACTGGAATCTAGTCCTCTAAAAACCACAATTACAATCAACGAAACTGAAAGTATTTTAGAGATCAATTAAAATTAAGTCAATATTTAAAACAATTAACAATGAAAAACATTTTTATTTTAGGATTAGGTCTTATGGCTTCGCTAGCATTTGGACAAGTAGATAAAATTTACAAACATTCTGGTGAGATTATCGAAGGTCAGATTAAGCGTGTAGGAGAATTTACGGTAGAATATACGTATGATGGAGAAGATGCTATACAGTCTTTGAGTAAATATTCTGTTAATAAAGTATTTTACGGGAAAAGTACACGTATTGAAGATGTTTCTGATAAAATTGAAATTACTGACGATAAAGATTGGGGGAAAGTGATTATTTTGGAAGATAAATCTTTGGTTGCAGGTTTGAAAAAAGGAGATGATTTAAAATCTAAAACAGGTATGATTAACTTCAGAACTGGAAATGGAAAAGATGAACGTGCAGAAAAAGTTTTGAAACAACAAGCTGCAGAAGTTAGATGTCCATTTATTCTATTATTATCTGATAAAATGACAGGTAAATCGGCAAAGAAAACAGGAAGCTGTTACAAGTACCAATAATAGGATTACTATAAACTATATAATGTACTATTAATTATTTGACAAATAAGTCGTGGTAGCTCGCGGCTTATTTTCTTTTAAAAAAATGAACAAAGAAATAGTGTATTCACGAAAACGCAAACGAACAACAAATTTTGGTTCGAAAAAAATAAATTACTTAGATATTTTGATTGTTGTTTCAATTATCGTTGTTACAATTTCAATTATAATCAACTATTTGAATTAATTTTCTAGAAATGCTCGCTACTACTTCACTTTATTTTTGATCCACTTCGCAACGGGTTTCTCAAAATATTCAAACGTTAATGCACTTAGAATTAAAGCAATTACAAAATAAATTCCAATTTTCTGGAAATCATTGATTTTAGGTAAATATTGATTTCCATATTTTATCACAATCATATGAATCATGTAAAACGCAAAACTGATTTCACCTAAATAAACCAATGTTTTATGTTGAAGTATTCTCGAAAATAAACCTTTTTGTAATGCAAAAACTAAGACAATTCCAACCATCGGAATCCAATAATAAATTCCGTAACGAAAAGCTCTCGCAACATCATTGTGGAAGTAAAAAAAGATTGCCAAAACTGTAATTGCAGCGATCTCTATTAAAGTTCCTTTCGAAAAATTGATAGGCGTATCTTTTATCTTTTTATAGATTTGACAGGTAATAATTCCTAAAATAAAATCGAAATAAGAAAATTAATTAAATAAAAAAATCTCAAGCATCTGCTCGAGATTTTTTATGATATGAATTAAGGTAAATTATTTTTTCATTACTTTTTTCGTAACATCTTTACCATCAATAGTAGTTTTTAAAATATAAGTTCCTGTAGGTAAAGAAGAAATATTGATTTGTTTCATATCAGAATCAAGAACTTTTTGTCCAGCCATATTGTATAAAACAGAAGCAGTTACTTTTCCTTTACTTTCTATATTGATAACATCTGAACTTGGGTTTGGATATATATCAAATTTTACTGTATTAACTTCTGTAGTAGCTAATTTAGGTAAAGAAATAAGGAAAGAAACAACACCTTCATCGGTTTTGCCTAAACCAACAATTTTAGTTCCATCTTTAGACATTCCTAGAGGTAATGCGAATGTAATACCTAAATCATCATAACCAAGAGATTTTACATATTCATTTAATTCAACTCGTCCTGTTTTTTCAGTCCAAATAAATCCTTCCCCCATGAATGCAGGTCCAGGCCAAGGTCTATAAAAACCTACAATAACGCTACCGTCAGTATTTATTGCTGTTGCAGCTCCATTAAAATAGAATCCTTGTTTAGGATGTTCTATCAATTGTACGCCTGTTTCTTTACTGTAACGCATAGCTACATCTTCTCCCGTTGCTCCAATCATCCATTTTCCATTACCAGAAACTCCTGCTAATTCAAGAACTTCATATCCGTCTTGATCTAAAACTTGATGTCTTTCACCATTCTCCCAGTAAACACCCCAACGGTCAAAGTCAGTATCGTGCCAACCAACAACAATTTTACCATCATCACTAATTCCATTCGCACGAGAATAATACTCGCCATCAGTTTTTAAATCTGTAAATCCAGTTGCTTCGTTCCACACAATACCATGAAAACTTCCGTCTTTAGTAGCACCTAATCCCGAAATATATTTTCCATCAGCACTCATTCCCCAAACAGAACTTGTTTCGTTATCTGAAACTCCCCCAAGTCCGCCTAGATATTTCCATGTGTCAGATTCGATATCATAAATAGACATTTGGTTTACACCTGTTTCAGGTTTAGCAACCATTACAGCAATTTTATTACCATCAGCAGTAACCAATGGATGCCCTGAGTTTGAAGTGTCAGAAGCAATTTCTCCTAATAAATGAATACCTTTTTCTGGTGTCCAATAAAAATTATTATCAACTGTGTTTAATACTACAACTTTTCCATTGTCTGATACGCTGTATGCAGTTTGACCATCTCCAACAACATAAACTTGTGCATTAACAAAGCTTGTTCCCCCAATTAAAGCTGATAATACAGCTAAACTTTTAAGTTTTGAGTAAATTTTTTTCATAATGAATTTCTGTGTTAATTAATTTGAATGATAAATTTAGACTTTATTAACTGAGGATGATTTGTTTTGGATAAAGTTATATTGTTTTCTTTAATTACGAAGAATAAAACATTGATTAACATAACTTTACGTGTATTGTTAGTTAAATGATTTTAAGGAAATTCTTTGAATTGATTTGAATAATTTTTATTAAAAATATTATAGTAATAAATAAACAAGCCAGAAATTAATTTCTGGCTTGTTAAATATTGATTAATAAAATTTACTTTTTAATAATTTTTTTAGTGTTTTCATTTCCATCAATAATTGTTTTTAGAACGTAAGTACCTTTAGGTAGATACGAAATATTAAGTTGTTTTTCATTAGAAGAAAGAACTTTTTGTCCAGTCATATTATATAATATTGATGAAGATAATTTTCCTTTTGTCTCAATGTTTATTATATCACTTGTAGGATTAGGAAAAACAGAATATTGAACTTTATTTACTTCTGAAGTTCCTAATTTAGGAAGAGAAATCATAAAAGAAACTGCTTCTTCAGTTGTTCTTCCTACACCGACAATTTTTGTTCCGTCTTTAGATATTGCATAAGGTAAAGAAAAGGTAATTCCTAAATTATCATATCCTAGATTTTTTACATATTCATCTAAACTGATTTTTCCTGTTTCTTTTGTCCAAATAAATCCATCACCCATCATTGCAGGTCCAGGAAATTCTCTGTAATATCCAACAATTACACTTCCATCATAATTTGTAGCTGTAGCCGCTCCAACATAAAATGGATCTGCATTAGAATCTTCAATTAATTGTACTCCAGTTTCCTCGCTCCATTTCATTGCATATTCAAATTGAGAACCTAATAACCATTTTCCGTCTCCCGAAACAGAACTAATTTCGTAAACAGGATTTCCATTATTGTCTTTTATTAAATGTTGTACTCCATTTTTCCAATAAGCTCCATATCTGGCTCCATTTTTATCATCTTGCCATCCTGCAATCATTGTTCCGTCTTCACTTATTGCATTTGCTCTAGATGCTGATTTTGGAGTAGTCGAGCCTAAATCAACTAAACCAGTTTCTTTTGTCCATTTAACAGCGTGACCATATCCGTCGGATGTACTTGCGATTCCAACTATTGCCGATCCATTTCCTGTCATTCCCCATACAGAACTTGTTTCACTATCGACAATTTTACCAAGACCTCCTAAATAATTCCACTCATCTTTTTCTAAATTATAAGTAGCAATTTGATTAATACCTGTTTTGGGATCAACTACATTAGTAGAAATTATTTTTCCGTCAGCTGTAACTGTAGATACACCACCATTATAACTTCCTGGTACTATTTCTCCTAATTGTTGGACACCTTTGTCTTTTGTCCAATAATAGTTATTGTCCAATCCAAAAAGAACAACAACATTTCCATCATTTGATACACTTGTAGCATATTCTCCATTCCCAATAACATAAACTTGTGCATTAGTTTTATTACTAGCTAACATAAATACACCCATGGTTAAACCAATAAGCTTGAAGTAAATTTTTTTCATTATTTTAAAGTGTTAATTCATTGAATTATAAAATTATATTTTATTCTCAATCAATTGCTGTTTAGTTATGTATGTAAATGTTTATTCTGAAATAATAAAGTTTAAAGTGTTTATTATTAATAAGTTATTTTATTAATTGTAAAAATGCTTTTAATGAATATTCTTTTATTTAGTGAATCATAGAAAAGTAAATAATTTATAAAAGTGAATGTTTATAGATCATTGAAGTTGTTAGCATTAAATAGTTATTAGATGATTAATTATTTTTTTTCTCAAAAATTTTATTCTTTTATGTATTATTGGTTTACTTTTTGTGTAATTCGTGGCAGTTAAATTAGGCAATAAACAAAAGGTACACTATTTTTGAAGTATGCGACTTTCTACAAAACAAAAGTTTTTTCAATACATTAAAAAATCATTTAATTTTTTTCAAAACTTGTTGAATCTATTAAAATTGGTTTTAACAGAGCGACAATTTTTGTATTTATCGTGTATTTTAGTAGCTATTTCATCTGCTTTTGCAGTGATTGTGCTAAAAACTTTTGCGCACAATGTTTTTCAATTTACTATTTATATTAATAATTTAGTCAAACTACCTTATATCAATAGTATATTGCCAATTATAGGTATTTTGTTGACGGTTTTTGTAGTACAGAAATTTTTGGATGGTTCGATAGAAAAGGGAACTTCTCAAATTATGATTGCTGTAGCTAAAAAGTCTGGAATAATGCCTAAAAAACAGATGTATGCTCAGATTTTAACGAGTTCCTTAACAGTTGGTATGGGTGGTTCGGCTGGTTTAGAATCCCCAATTACAATTACTGGTGCAGCTTTTGGTTCTAATTATGCACAATATTACAGATTCAAATACAAAGAAAGAACACTTTTGTTGGCTTGTGGTGTTGCAGCTGGTATTGCGACAGCATTCAATGCGCCAATTGCAGGTGTTTTGTTCGCGATAGAAATTGTATTAGCGGATATGAGTGTTACTGCTTTTATTCCTTTATTGTTATCTTCTGCAACAGGAGCTTTAATTGCTAATTTAACTTTAAAAAGCAATATGTTATTATCCTTTCGTTATGCGTTAGGATTTGATTATCATAATGTTATTTTCTATGTGATTTTGGGTGTTTTAGCGGGGTTTGTTTCAGTTTATCATGCTCGATTATTTCGTAAAGTTGAACATTTGATAGGGAATTATTCGGATAATGTATATTGGCGAGCGATTGTTGGTGCCGGAAGTTTAGCAATATTGATTTTCTTCTTCCCAACATTATTTGGTGAAGGTTATGAGAGTATAAAATATTTAGCAAATGATGAAGCTGGTTTTATCTTAAATAATTCATTGTTAGAGAGTTTTAGAACGAATCAATGGATAGTTTTAGGATTTGTTTTTGTCACAATTTTAATCAAATCTATTGCAACAGGTTTAACTTTAGGAAGTGGAGGAAACGGAGGAAACTTCGCACCTTCGTTATTTGTTGGGTCATATCTTGGTTTTTTTGTTGCAAAATTCTTTAACTTGATTGGTTTCAAAGAAGTTCCTGTTGGTAATTTTACAGTTGTTGGAATGGCAGCTGTTTTAAGTGGATTGTTTCACGCCCCATTAACAGCGATTTTCCTAATAGCCGAAATTACGGGAGGTTATGGATTGATTATTCCTTTGATGATTGTTTCTTCGATAAGTTTTGCAATTTCAAAACGATACGACAAATATTCGATGGATATATACGCAATAGCAGAAAAAGGAATTGTTTTTACATCTGATAAAGACCGAAATTTGTTCAATAAAATTGATTTGTTTTCGATTTATATCAAGAATATCAAAACATTGACAGTTTACAATTCAATTGAAGATATAAAAGAAATTTTTTCTACTACAACACAAGACTTTATTCCAGTTCTAAACGAAGATAAATCGATTCATGGAGTTATAGTTTTAGATAATATTCGATCATTTATTTTTAATGATAATATTGATAAAAGCTACTTAGAATGTATTACAGAAGCAACTTCGACATCTATTTTTACGAATGCTGCAAACGTGATGAAAATGATGGAAGCAAAAAAAATAGATTATATTTTACTCACTAAAAAAGGTAAATTTGAAGGTTATGTAACGGAAAGTTTATTATTAGAAAGTTATCGAAGTAATTTGAATAAGTTGAGAATTGAATAATTGTTTCTTAATCATCATTATCTTTAAAAATCAACTCAAAATTTTCATATTTCTTTTTTAAGCGCTGTTTCGATTTTTTGACTGAATCTGCAGAAATTCCTAAGATTTGAGAAATTTCTAAATTGTTCAAGCCTAATTTTAACAAGTAAATAGTTCTCAAATTAGATTCAGTTAAAGATGGGAAATTTTGAGAAAGATACTTTACAAAATCGTTTTGTTCATGGGCAAAAATATTCTTGAAATTACCCCAACTTTCGTCCGTCATCAAATGCGAATCTAAGAGATTAACTAATTCATTATATTGTTTTTCTTTGTTTGTGGCACTTGAATTAGAAATCGAATTGATTTCATTCTTTAATGTAACTATTTGTTTATTCTTTTCAGACAGATAAGTTTTATATGATTCTAAAGTTTGAGCAGTTTTATTTAATTTATTTTCAGACTTAAGTTTATCATTTTGAATAGATAATATTTTATTGTCGTATGTGGAATTTTGTATTTTTATTTTTCTACGATAAGAAATTATTACAACTAAAATGATGATGATTAATAGAAAAGAAATAAGAAATAATGCATTTTTTAGGATGGTTGTTTTTTCTTGTTTTGCTTTTTCTGCTTCATATTTAAAGTTAAAATTCTCTTGTTGAATTTTCCAATTAATTTCATTAATCACATTTTGACCATCTGTTTTTTGCAATTCTAATTCCAATTCATCCAATTTTCTTCGGCAAAGTAACTCCTCATTGGTGTTATTGTTTTTTAAAGCAATTTCTAATAAGATTTTATAAATATCATATTCAAAACTGTTCAAATAAATTTTTTGAGAAGCATAATCTTTTGCTTCATTCAAAATTATTTTAGCATCATCAATTCGATCTAATTGCAAGTACAATTTTCCCAATTGAATATTAGCATACATTAAATTTCTAGCGTTTTTTAATTTTTTAGAAATTTCAATATCTTTTTTCAAATTATCAATCGCTAAATCGTACTGTTTATTGAGAATATTTATAGACGCAATATCACCTAAAGCTTTTGCATATCGAATTTCATCCTTATTTTGAATTGCATATTCTTTTGTTAACTCGAAGTAATTATTTGCTTTGTTAATATTATTTTTATTCATAAAAACATGACCTATCGCATTCAGAATTGTTCCATATTCATCGTCTTTTTTGTTGGTATATTTTAAAGCTAACAAAAGATATTTTTCACTTTTATCAAACTCTTTTACATTCATAAAGTAAAATGCATTCTTTTTGTAAACATCACTTTTAGAGAAAATATCCTCATCTTTTGTTAAGTCAAGAAGTTTTGATGCTTCCATAAAATATGGATAAGCATTTTGATATTGACTAAAATTATAATAGTAATACCCGAATTGTGTGTTCACCCAAATTTGTAATTCTGGAGAGTTAACATTTTTTGAAACTTTCAATGCAGATTCAAATAACGAATTACTTTTTTTGTTTAATTTATCGTTGGTTTGCGCATAAAGATTAGCTAAATAAACTTGATAAATTGATTTTAGACTTTTTGATAAAAAAGAAGTTGATGAAATATCTAATTTCTTGAAATTATTTTGCAATTGAATAGAATCTGTCACATTTTTATTCTGTTCGATGATTTTTTCAATAAGAATTCTTTCATCATTTTTATTAATTGAACTAAATGATGATAAAAATAAAAAAGGAAAGAGTAGGAGCGTAAAAAAAATAGAAACTTTCAATATATTATTTTTTCAAATATAGACCGAAAAAATTGTAAATCTTAACAAAAATTCGAATTATTTCGATGATTTAATATGTTTTCAAATATTTGATATTTAATCGAATACGAAATGTCCCCCCAGTTGTCCCCCCCTAAATTGTGTATTTATTTTTTTAATTATCTATTTTTGAATTAAGTATCTCGAAAGATTACTAATCTATCATCAAACTATTAATTAAAAACTTTACACTCTCGACTACTTAAACCTATTTATAAATCCAATTATCAAATTTATCTCCTCCGTAATGTATGTTATGGAGGAATTTTTTTTGAATTTTTTTCTTTGTAATTTAGTTTCATATTTTAATTAGAAAAGAACGGATGAGAAAAATAAATTACTCGGTGTTAGATTTGGCTTATGTGAGAGAAGGGGATACATTAAATCAAACGTTCAAAAACACGTTAGATAACGCAAAATTTGTCGACGAAATAGGATATAGTCGTTATTGGCTATCCGAACATCATAATATGCAAAATGTTGCGAGTGCGGCAACTTCTTTATTAATAGGTTATGTAGCAAATGGAACTTCAAGAATTAAAGTTGGTTCGGGAGGAATCATGTTACCTAATCATACTGCTTTATCTGTTGCAGAACAGTTTGGAACATTAGATGCACTTTATCCAAATCGTATTGATTTAGGTTTAGGTCGTGCGCCAGGAACAGATCAATTAACGGCGTCTATTTTGCGTAGAGGCGATAATTTTATGAATTACGATTTTGAAGCTGAAATCAAAAATCTACAAAACTATTTTAGTTTAGATAATAAAGAAAGTAAGGTGCGTGCAATTCCTGGAGAAGGAGCAAATGTGCCGATTTATATTTTGGGATCAAGTACAGATTCGGCTTTTTTGGCGGCTAAATTAGGTTTGCCTTATGCGTTTGCGGGTCATTTTGCGCCACAACAATTCTATAATGCGGTAGATATTTATCGCTCTCAATTTCAACCTTCAGAATTTTTGCAAGAACCATATACGATTGCTTGTGTCAATGTAATTGCGGCGAATACAGACGAAGAAGCACATTATTTATCGATGTCGATGTACCAAGGTTTTTTGAATATTATTACAGATAAACGTCAGCCAATTGTTCCGCCAGAAAAAACACAGTTAGAATTAGCTTCGCCTGAGCAAAAATATATGCTAAAAGGAATGACAGCTTTATCTTTTATTGGAAGTAAAGGTGCATTGGCGCAGAGTTTTGATGAATTTATTTTTGAATCTAAAGTTGATGAAATGATGGTTTCAACAAATGTTTTTGATCAAAAAGCAAAACGAAAATCGTATCAAATTGTAAGTGAATTGTTTCGTTAAATGAAATCAAAGAAATCAATCTCAAAGTTCAAGTATTATTCAATGTTTGTTGATCAATTCAAAGATCAATTGACGATTGTTTTGATGTTAAATCTTGTTTTATTTTTTATTGCAAACCATTGGAGTTACTTTGTTCCAGAAGAATTTTTGTTTGTAAGTCACAAAGATATTTTTGGCTTATTTAGAGAACAATTTGTGTTGAACGAATTTTTTGAGGTGTTGGCTTATACTTTTTTGTGCGCTTTATTTATCCATTTTGGAACATATAAAATGAATAAAATTTGGATTTTTAGGCTTAATGCGTTGCTTTTAATAATTGTTTCCACTTATTTTTGGACAATTCCTTCGTCGCAAAGTGCTGAGATTGTTTTACAAAAAGGTCATCCTTATTTTATTGCGGCGATTATTGGTCAAATTCTTTTGTATTTGATTGTCGGAATCGAATTTTTAGGTTCAATCAAAAATAAAAGAAAACAACCCAAAATCAATCATTCTTAGTTATATTTGCCAAAACTTAATTTTTACAAAAATCAAACTATGTACTCATTTGATAAATTTCACGAATTAATTGCCGAAACAATCGATAAAAATCCATTTTCTAAAAATCCAGAAGAATTATACGAACCGATGGATTACATTTTGAATATTGGTGGTAAAAGAATTCGTCCAATTTTGACTTTATTGGGAACTGATTTGTTTGATGGTGAAGTTGAAAAAGCATTGAAACCTTCGTTAGCGATTGAGTTTTTTCATAATTTCTCGTTGATGCACGACGATATTATGGATAATGCTTCATTAAGAAGAAGTAAAGCAACAGTTCACGAAAAATTTGGATTAAATACAGCGATTCTTTCTGGTGATGCGATGTTGGTAAAAGCCTATCAATATTTAGAAGATTTAGAACCAGAATTATTTAAAAGTTCGACAAAATTATTTTCTAAAACTGCTTTAGAAGTTTGTGAAGGACAACAATTGGACGTGAATTATGAAACAAAATTGAATGTTTCGTATGAAGATTACATTAAAATGATTTCTCTAAAAACGAGTGTTTTACTTGGTTGTGCTTTGAAATTAGGTGCAATGATTGGAAATGCTTCGGAAGAGGATTCGGATAAATTGTACCAATATGGTTTGAATTTAGGAATCGCGTATCAATTGAAAGATGATTATTTGGACGTTTTTGGTAGCCTTGAACATTTAGGTAAAAAACACGCTGGAGATATTTTCGAAAATAAGAAAACGATTCTTTACATTTCTGCTTTAGAAGCGGCAAACGAAGAAGAAAAAGAGGAATTATTATATTGGTATAGTTCAAATACAGATAATATTGATAAGGTATATGCGGTAGAAAAATTATTCAGAAAACTGAATGTAAACCGTAAACTTTCGACATTAATTAGAGAATATACAAATAAAGCGCACAGCTATTTGGATCAAATTGATGTTCCAGAAGAACGCAAATCTTATTTGAGAGAATTAAGCGAAGTTTTAATTGATCGACAAGGATAAAAAATGCAATTTCGAACGACTTTTCAAATTCAATCTTCTGATTTTAAGCTCAATCATCAACACAAAATATTGACGATAGGCTCTTGTTTTTCAGATGAAATTGGAAAGCGTTTGACAGATTTAAAGTTTGATGGATTAATTAATCCTTTTGGAGTGATTTTTAATTCACATTCTATTCAAAATTTAATCGAAAGAAGTATTCAAAAAAAATATTTTACAACAGCAGATGTACATCAAAACGGAGAAGAATTTTTCTGTTTCGATGTACATTCGTCGTTTAATGCGTTGACGAAAGAAGCTGTTCTAGAGGAATTAAATTCGACTTTAGATAAAGTTCATGATTATATTCTTTCTTGTGATGTGCTGATGATTACATTGGGAACATCGTGGATTTATGAATGGAAAACGTCTAATCAAATTGTCGCGAATTGTCATAAAGTTGACGCAAAACAATTTGAAAAACGATTATTAACAACAGAAGAAAATCTAAAATCGTTGGAATTAATTGTTTCAGATTTGAAGAAAATTAATCCAACAATTCGCATTATTACAACAGTTAGCCCTGTTCGTCACACAAAAGATGGAATGATTGAAAATAATGTAAGTAAAGCGAGATTGTTAGACGCTTTATATCAATTAAGTCAAAATAATCATGTTGAATATTTTCCGTCATACGAATTGGTTTTGGATGATTTGAGAGATTATCGTTTTTTCAAAGAAGATTTGATTCATCCATCGAAACAAGCCGTTGATTACATTTGGGAAAAATTTTCGGATACTTATTTCGAGCAATCAACGCAAACAATTATTCAAAAAATAAACAAAGTTATTTCAGCGATTAATCATCGTCCTTTTAATGAAGAATCAGACAATCATCAACAGTTTTTAGCAAAAACGATTGCATTGATGAATGAATTAGAAAAAGGAAATCAACTTGATTTTTCTGCTGAAAAAGAACTTTTGAAATCAAAAATAAAACATGTTAATTGATACACATACACATTTATATTCGGAGCAATTCGAGAATGATATAGATGAAGTAATTGCGCGAGCAAAACAAAATGGAGTAGGGAGATTTTATTTGCCAGCAATTGATAAAAGTTACACGGAGAGAATGTTGACATTAGAAAGTCAACATCAAGATTCGATGTTTGCGATGATGGGTTTACATCCATGTTCGGTTCATCCAGATACAATAGAGGAGGAGTTGGCTCATGTACGTGAATGGATTGATAAACGACCATTTAAGGCGATTGGCGAAATCGGAATCGATTTGTATTGGGAAAAAGAATTTCTACAAACGCAACAAGATGCTTTTAAAACACAAATTGAATGGGCAAAAGAAAAGAATTTACCAATTGTAATTCATTGCCGTGATGCTTTCAACGAAGTTTTTGAAGTATTAGAAGAAGTGAAAGATGAAAAATTATTCGGAATTTTTCATTGCTTTTCTGGAACAAAAGAAGATGCACAACGCGCAATTGATTTCAATTTGAAATTAGGGATTGGTGGTGTTGTAACATTCAAAAATGGTAAAATAGATCAATTTTTAGGTGATTTTGATATTAAACATATTGTTCTCGAAACAGATTCACCTTATTTAGCGCCTGTTCCGTTTCGTGGAAAACGAAATGAAAGTAGTTATTTGACACATGTTTGCGATAAGTTGGTCGATATTTATCATCAAACACCAGCTGAAATTGCAGCAATTACAACAAAAAATGCGTTTGACATTTTCGAACGTTAGGATAAATCAGAATAGAAAAATTATATTTGCAAAAGAAAACCTTTGACAAGATGAAATACAAAAGAATATTACTTAAATTGAGTGGTGAAGCATTAATGGGAGATTTACAATATGGTATCGATCCAAATATGCTGAAACAATATGCGCAACAAATTAGAGAAGTTGCAGAACTTGGTTGCGAAGTGGCAATAGTAATCGGAGGTGGTAATATTTTTAGAGGTGTACAAGGTGTTGCTTCTGGTATGGATCGTGTACAAGGAGATTATATGGGAATGTTAGCAACTGTGATTAACAGTATGGCATTGCAAGGAGCTTTGGAAGACGCTGGCGTTAATACGCGTTTACAAACGGCTATTCGTATGGAGCAAATTGCAGAACCATTTATCAAAAGAAGAGCAACGCGTCATTTAGAAAAAGGTCGTGTCGTAATTTTTGGTGCAGGAACAGGAAATCCATATTTTACAACAGATACAGCAGCAGTTTTGAGAGCAATTGAAACACAAGCTGATGTTATTTTGAAAGGAACTCGTGTTGATGGAATTTATACTGCAGATCCTGAAAAAGATCCAACAGCAGAGAAATTCGAAACAATTTCTTATCAAGAAGTTTACGATAAAAACTTAAAAGTAATGGATATGACAGCTTTTACTTTGAGTGAAGAAAATAATTTACCTATTATTGTATTTGATATGAATACAGATGGTAACTTGAAAAAATTAATTTTAGGAGATAACGTAGGTACTCTAGTAACAAATAAATAAATCCCGAAATGGAAGAATTAGATATTATTTTAGAAACGGCTAAGGAGCAAATGCAGGGAACTGTAAGTCACTTAGAGGTTGCATTCGACAAATTAAGAGCAGGTAAAGCTACTCCTGCAATGTTAAGTTCAGTTCGTGTTGATTACTACGGAAGTTTATCTCCGTTAACTCAAATTGCAAATGTTAATACACCAGATGCAATGACATTGAGCATTCAACCATACGAGAGAAATTTAATTCATGAAATAGAAAAAGCAATTATCAATGCTAATTTAGGTTTTGCACCTTCTAACAATGGAGATACAATTATTATCAGTATTCCTCCAGTAACAGAAGAACGTCGTAAAGAGTTAGTAAAAATGGCCAAATCGGACATGGAAACTGCTAAAATTTCACTTCGTAATGCACGCCAAGATGCGAACAAAGCATTGAAAGCTGTAAAAGAAGCTTCTGAAGACATGGTGAAAGATTACGAAACACGTGTACAAGGATTAACAGACAAGTTTTCTAAGAAATTAGAAGAAGCTTTAACGAAAAAAGAAGCTGAAATCATGAAAGTTTAATCTTTCTTGAAAAAAAAATATTTTAAGGCAGCGTTTCGCTGCTTTTTTTATTTATTTGCATAATCAATTTCAAACGATGAAGAATTATATATTCCTGCTAAATTTCTGTATCTCAATTGCCACATTTGCTCAAATTAAAGTAAGAGTATTCGATGCTCAAGACGAATTTCGTTTAACAGGTGCTAATGTTTACAGTGATACCAAACAATTCCTTGGTCAAACAGACGAATTAGGAGAATTGGATATCAATGATTCTGTTCATTTTATTGATGTAATCAAGAACGGATATTTCTCGGAAAGTATTCAGACTGAAGGTAAAAAGTTGGTCGAAATTATGATGAAACCTTCTTTCATTAGTTTGGATGAGGTTAGTTTTACAACAAATGATTCTGTTGGTCGTAATTTGATTATCAAAGCAATTCGCAATCAATCTAAGAATACAATCAGAAACGGAGGAAATATTTTCCTAAAATCATACACAAAATTTTGGAGTACAGTAAATAACGATTCGATTCCGTTTATTATTCAACCTCAAAATCACAAAGATTCTGTCAATAATCAATGGAAAAAATTATTAGACAATAGTCATTTATTTTTGGGAGAACGTGCAATGGATCACAAAGTTTCGAAGCGTTTTGGATTAAAAAATATTGTGCAATCTTCTCGTATTTCTGGAATGCGTTCGCCTTTGTACGAATATTTGGCGATGCAACCAATTGCGTTCAATTTTGATCAAGATAAAATCAATTTTTTCTTCAAAGGAATTATTAATCCAGTAAGTCGCGAAGGTCTTTCGCATTACCGTTATGGTTTCAAAGAAGATATTTTTATTGATGGACGAAAAACGGCTGTTATTAGTTTTTTCCCATCGATCAAAACGGATAAAAGACAAATTAAAGGAACGCTTTGGATTGATGACAGAACCTTTGCTTTGATTAAGATTGAAGCGGAAAATACAAGTGCAAATTATATTGCCGAATTAGAAGCAGATTGGAAATTGAACAATGGTTCTTGGATACCGAATCAACAAAAATATCGTATGGAAGCTGGTAATTTCAAGATCACTGAGAAATTAGCTGGCGATGATTTTATTGATAAAAAAGAAAAAATTTGGATTAATCTCGAAACTACTTTCAAGGATATTCAGAATCCTGCGCATTTCAAACGCAACGAATTTTTAGGTTACGAAGACGAAATTTCTTTTCAAAATATGAACGAAAAGAAATGGGACAATGTGATGGAAGATTACCGTGATTCGTCATTATCGAACAAAGAGCGAAATACGTACACGACAATTGATAGTATTGGCGATAAATATAAGTTAGAACGTCAAATGAAATTGACGCGAATCATCAATTCTGGCGGAAAATTATCGTTAGGAAAAGTTGATTTAGATTTAACAAAAATCTTAGCGTTTAACGATTACGAAGGTTTTAGACTTGGTGCTGCGTTTAATACAAATGAAAATTGGAGCGATAAATATTCATTGAATGCATATTCGGCTTATGGTTTCAAAGATGAAACATTCAAGTTTGGATTTGGTGGAGATTATTATGTAAACAAACCTTATTCGGGTCGAATTTTTGCAAAATACTCGCAAGATGTTTCGGCTTCTGGGAAAACGCCAATTTTATTGCAATCGAATTATACACGTCTAATTTCTGGAGCTTTTAGTAATATTTATAACCACGAATATTTTTCATATAAACGCTATTCGTTTGGATATGAACAAGATATTTTCAAAAATGTAACTTTCAATATTTCGGCGAATTATGAAAAACAGCAAGCAGAATTTGATTATTCTTTCCTGAATAATATTGGTTGGTACGATTTGTATAACACGCAATTAGCGATTCGTTTTGCGCCAAAAGACAAGTTTATTCGCACGCCTTACGGGAAAGTGACGGTGAATAGCGGGAAATCTGTTTTCTATGCAACGCTGACGAAATATTGGGATATTTTCAATTCTGATTATGATCCACTTCGTTTCAATGTTTCTTATTTTGATGTGTTTGATACGCGAGTTGGTAAAACAAATTTTAATGTAAATGCAGGTTGGGTCGAAGGTAAAATGCCGTTGATGAATTTGTACGAAGGACAAGGAAATGCAAAACGAAATGACTTTTTGAATTTTGGAGTAGGTGGTTTAACGAATTTCGAAACAATGCGTCCAGGTGAATTTTATTCGGATCGATTTGTATCATTTCAGTTGAAGCATATTTTTGCTGGCGTTAAAGTTGGAAACAAAATTATTTTCCCGCAATTCGTTTACCGTGGAGTTTTGGGTGATATGAAAGATAGAGCAGATCATCAAAATTTAGAGTTCAAAACGTTGAACCATTATTATCACGAAACAGGTGTTGAGGTAAACAATTTAATTTTCAAAACATTTGGTTTAGGAGCGTTTTATCGTTTAGGTGCTTATTCAGAAGAAAAATTCCAAGATAATTTCTACTTAAAATTAACTGTAAATTTGAATTTCTTGTAGGATAAGGATGCTGTCATTCTGAACTCGTTTCAGAATCTCATCTAATATTCAATTACAATTCTAATTATTATGGATAAAGAATTTGAACTTAAAAAGTATAGAGATTTAGTAGTTGCGACTTTAGATTATTATATTGTTCATCTTGCCTTTAATAATGAAATGAAAGATGAATATTTTCGTTTAAAAACTCAAGCAGAAGAATATTATTCAAAAGGAAAATTAACTATTTTAAAAAACTGGTTTAAAGATTTAAGGTCTGATTTTATCGAAGATAGAGATTTTGGTTTTAATGAATATTTGATAAAGACAACCAATTATGAAATTGATATTTTTGAATCATATTTTAAAAGAATCGAAAAGATAATTGAGAAAGATCAAATTAAAACTGATAGTCAATTTTACGAATTAAAAAATTATGTAGATTATTTAATTCAAAATAATAATTCTGATAAAGTTCTTATTCAAAGAATAAATGAAATTCTTTTGCGTTTTGAATCTAAGAATTAGAATAATTTCACTTCAAAAAATAAACTAAAATCAAAAATCCTTTACATTTTCATTGAAATTATAAAGGATTTTTAGGTTGGTTGAAAAATATTCGCAAAAATTATGCCTATAATTTTTATAACTTTAAATAATAACTAAATTTGTAAGGATAAATTAAAAAATTATGCAATCGTACGGAATTAAAGCCTTATTAGAAAAAGGCAAGGATTTGTTGCTACAGGAAGTAGTTGTAAATGGATGGGTAAGATCGTTCAGAAGTAATCGTTTCATCGCGTTGAATGACGGTTCTACAATTAATAATATTCAAGTAGTAGTAGATTTCGAAAATTTTGACGAATCAATTATAAAACAAATTTCTACAGCAGCTTCTTTACAAGTTAAAGGAGAAGTGGTAGAAAGTGAAGGAGCAGGTCAAGATATTGAAATTGTTGCGAAAGAAATCAAAATTTTAGGAACTGCGCCATCTGATGATTTAAAAGGAACTATTTTACAACCAAAACAACACAGTTTAGAAATTTTGCGAGAGCAAGCACATTTACGTTTCAGAACGAATGTTTTTGCTGCCACTATGCGTGTTCGTAATGCGTTAATGTTCGGAATTCACAAGTATTTCAACGAAAATGGATTCGTTTACATCAACACACCAATTATTACAGGATCTGATGCTGAAGGAGCAGGAGAGATGTTTCATATCACAAACTTGGATATGGAAAACTTGCCTAAAAACGAAGAAGGAAAAGTAGATTATACACAAGATTTCTTTGGTAAATCGACTAACTTAACGGTTTCTGGACAGTTAGAAGGAGAAACTGCAGCAATGGGATTAGGGAAAATTTATACATTTGGACCTACTTTCCGTGCAGAAAACTCGAATACTTCTCGTCACTTAGCTGAATTCTGGATGATTGAACCAGAAGTTGCGTTTTTCCGTTTAGATCAAAATATGGATTTGGCAGAAGATTTTATGAAATCTGTTATCACTTATGCAATGGAAACGTGTAAAGATGATTTGAAATTCTTAGCTGAACGTTTTGACAAAGAACAAAAACAAAAACCAGAAGCAGAGCGTTCTGAATTAGGTTTAATTGAGCGTTTAGAATATGTTTTAAATAACAAATTCATTCGTTTAACTTATACAGAAGCAATTGATATCTTAAAAGATTCTAAACCAAATAAAAAAGGTAAATTCAAATATCCAATCGAAGGTTGGGGAGCAGATTTACAATCAGAACACGAACGTTATTTAGTTGAGAAACACTTCAAAACGCCAGTTATTTTATTTGATTATCCTGCAGAAATCAAAGCATTTTATATGCGTATGAATGATGACGGAAAAACAGTTCGTGCAATGGACGTTTTATTCCCTGGAATAGGAGAAATTATCGGAGGTTCTGAGCGTGAAGAACGTTTAGAAGTTTTAGACGAAAAAATGGAAAAATTCGGAATCGATAAAGAAGAATTATGGTGGTACCGCGACACAAGACGTTTCGGTTCTGTGCCACATTCAGGTTTCGGTTTAGGTTTAGAGCGTTTGGTATTATTCGTTACAGGAATGGGTAACATTCGTGACGTAATTCCTTTCCCTAGAACACCGAATAACGCTGAATTTTAATCAAAATATTTTTACGGATTTATGCTTAAAAATTGTAACTTTAAGCTAAATCCGTTTTTTATATAAGCCAAAACCCAAAATATGTTAAAGCAGGAATTAAATTTAAAATTACAACAAAAACTATCGCCACAACAAATCCAATTAATGAAGTTGGTTCAACTTCCTACGGTTGCTTTTGAACAACGCGTAAAGGAAGAGTTGGAAGAAAACCCTGCTTTGGATGATCAATCTTCTGAATATGACGAAGATTACGGAGGAGAGCAGGAAGAATGGGACAATCAGAGTGATGATTTTGGCGACGAGCAAGTGATTGATACAAGTGATATCAATATTGATGATTATTTGAGCGATGATGACATCCCAAATTATAAAACGTATACGAATAATTATAGTGATGATGACGAAGATAAATCTGTTCCTTACGCGCAAGGAGAGAGCTTTATCGAGTTTTTGACATCGCAATTATATACGAATCGATTAACTTCGGAACAATTTCAAATTGCTGAATTTATCTTAGGAAATATTGACGATGATGGTTATATGCGTCGTGATATTAAATCGTTGGTTGACGATTTAGCATTCTCGCAAAATATTTACACTTCGCCAGAAGAGGTCGAAAATTTGTTGATTAATTATATTCAACGAATGGATCCAGTTGGTGTAGGTGCGCGTGATTTGCAAGAATGTTTATTGATTCAATTAGAAAATAAAAATCAAACAGAAGCAGTAGAATTAGCCGAAAAATTAATTTCAGAATCGTTTGATGCATTTACGAAAAAGCATTATTCGAAATTGATGGCAAAATATGATGCGGATGATGATGAGTTGCGTGATGCAATTTCGGAGATTGAACGTTTGAATCCAAAACCAGGAAAATCATTTTCGAGTAGTAGTAAAATTGTAGAGCAAATAACGCCAGATTTTACGATTCATATCAACGATGGCGATTTAGAATTGTCGTTAAATGGACGTAATGTACCAGAATTGAAAATTTCGAGTGCGTTTGCAGAAATGTTAGATACATACAAAAAAACCGAAAATAAATCGAATCAACAGAAAGAAGCTGTGATGTTTGTCAAACAAAAGTTAGATTCTGCGAAATGGTTTATTGATGCGGTTCAGCAACGCCGTAACACGCTTTTGTACACAATGGAAGCGATTATGAAATTTCAAAAAGAGTATTTCTTAACAGGAGATGAAACGAAAATTAAACCGATGATTTTGAAAGATATTTCAGACAGAATTGGAATGGATATTTCGACAGTTTCTCGTGTAGCGAATTCTAAATATGTCACAACGCCTTACGGAACATTTTTGATAAAAGATTTGTTCTCAGAATCGTTAACAAATGATGAAGGTGAAGAAGTTTCGACGCGCGAAATTAAACGAATTTTGCAAGATGTAATTGCAGATGAAGACAAACGTAAACCTTTGACAGACGAAAAATTAACTGAAATTTTAAAAGAAAAAGGTTATCCAATTGCTCGTCGTACAATTGCAAAATATCGTGAACAATTAAATATTCCGGTTGCGAGATTGAGAAAAGAAATCTAAAATTTTTAGAAATATATTCAACAAAAAAAAGAGCTTTTTATAAAGCTCTTTTTTTGTTTTTACCCCAAGTTGTCATCCATTCAAAATAATCTTCTTTGTATGAATTATCATTCAATTGAGTAATAATTTTTTGTTGTTTTTCTACGTTCAAATCATCATCAATCACAGAAAAGTTTAAGAAAATATCTTTACCGATTAATTTAGAAAAGAAATTTTCATTCTTTAATTCTTCTAAAACTTCGATACATTTTTCATTAATTTTATTCTGAAATTGATAAAACCAATCTTCGTCATCATCGTGTTCATCAACGATTTCTTTGCACATTTGATTGATTTCTTGAAAAGAGTTTTCAGCTCCTAAATAATCATATTTCCATTCAGAAGGCTCGTATTTGTAGTAACAAAAATCGTCTTCATCCGAAACTTTTTCCAAATGTTCTACAGAATTTGCCGAAGGATGAATAGCTATTTTCGAGTCGTTATTGCACAAGGCAAAAGCATAAAGGTCTTGGGAAGGATTTTCGTTATAAATTTTCAAAAAGGCTTGTTTGGTTGATTGCACTAATTTGTTTTTTAATTCATTAAAATCCATTCATTTATATTTTTTTAATCAGTTGTAATTATTTTTTGAAATGTAGTAAAATTCTTTAAATATTAAATCATTGTTAATTTATTTTTTAAAGACAAATTCAATTATTATTCATTTTCTATGTAACTTTTCTGTAATTCACACGTCATTATAGTAAACAAACCTAATATGTCTAAATTATACATACCAATTTTATTATTTGCCTCGACCTCGATTTTTGCGCAACAACAATATAAAGGAAGCTTGCAATATACGAATCAAATGCCTGTTAGTTTGGCTGATGTTATTATTTTAAAAGATGATCAAATTATTGATGAAATTTCAACTGATGATAAAGGAACTTTTACAGTTGATTTAGTAGAAGGAAATTATACGTTTCGAATAGAAGAAGCTGGTGTTTTGCTTCATACTCAAACAATTTTATGTGGACAAAATCAAGATTTAGGCGTTATTATTATTCCAAAAACTGAAAATATTACATTAAATGAAACAGTTGTAAAAAGTCAGAAAAAATTAATTGAAAAGAAAGTTGATCGACTTGTTTTTAATGCAGATTTAGCGGAAGGAGCAAAAGGTGGAGATGCGTTAGATTTGCTAAAATTGGCGCCTCGTGTGAAGGTTGATAATGATGTTGTTTCGATAATTGGTAAAAGTAATTTGCGTGTGATGGTGGACGATCGTTTGTTGGAAATGTCTGGTGATCAATTGATAAATTATTTAAAAACGCTTCGCGCAGATGATATCGAGAAAATAGAAGTAATTACAAATCCGCCCGCAAAATATCAAGCAATAGGAAATAGTGGAATTCTAAATATTGTATTAAAATCTGGTAAAAAAGACTCGTGGAATGGGAGTTTGTCATCGTCATTGCAACATTATAACAAACCATATTGGAACAATAGTGCATCGTTTAATTACCGAAAAAATAAATGGACATTAGTTTCGAATATTTTTGGTGGTTTTGGAGAATATGACGGAATTGGACAATCTGATATTTATTTCACAAAAACCAATGAAGTTTGGACCGAAAGAGAAAAAAATAGTGGAAAAAATAGAAATATTGGCGGAAAATTAGGTTTAGATTATAAAATTTCGGAGAAGTTGACAACTGGTTTTACACTTGATTTATATGCTGGAAATCGAAAAGGAACTGGTGGTACGAAAACAACGATAAATAGTTTGGATAAAAATGAATTGTTGAGTTATATTTTGAATGATCGAAATGGGAGCAAAGGCAACACGAAATACAATACACTGAATTATCATGTGATTTATAAAATGGATACAATCGGGAAAAAATTAACCTTTGATTTTGATTGGGTTAATTTTAATAACAATAATACAAGTGTAGCTTCTAACCGATTTTTTGATTCAAATGATCTTGAAAATACAGCAGAATATCAAGGAAATAAAAGTTTGTCTGATCAAAAAGCAAATAATTATAGTTTGAATATTGATATGGAACACCCCGTTAATACTTGGAAACTAAATTATGGTGGACGTTACAGTTGGACGAAAAATAATAGCGATAATTTATTTTACAACACATCTTCTGGAACGCCTGTTTATGATGAAAAGTTGAGTAATGGTTTTTATTATGACGAAAATATTTTAGCTTTTTATGCGAGTATCGAAAAAGATATTTCAGAAAAATGGTCAGCAAAAATTGGTTTGAGATACGAAAATACTGATGCAAAAGGTTTTTCTCCACAAGAAAATCAACATGATACCTATAAATATGATGGGTTATTCCCAACGGCTTATTTGATGTATAAACCTGCTGAAAATCATTCGTTAAGTATAAATGTTGGGCGACGTATTGATCGACCTTTTATGGGACAATTGAATCCGTTTCGTACCATTTATTCGCCTTATTCTTTTGCAGAAGGAAATCCGAAGTTAAAACCTTCTTATTCGTATAATTATGAGTTGGAATATGCATACAAAGATTTGGCAATTACAACGTTATATTATAGAAATTCTACGGATGAAATCAATCAAATTGTGGTTGTAAATCCAACAGAAAATACACAAAATTGGATTCCATATAATTATGCTGATTCGGAGAGTTTTGGGATTAGTGAAAATCTAAATTTCAAGCTTGTAAAATGGTGGAAAGTCAATGGAGCGATTGATTTGTATTACAAAAAAACGAAAGGAATTATTCCAGAATATAATTATACATTGGATGGATTTAATGGAGAATTTCGTTTGACAAATAATTTAGAACTGAATAAATCTAAAACATTATTATTTAACCATACTACAAATTATTCAACAAAAACAATTGATGCGATGTCAAGAAGTCGTGCTAATTGGAGTACAGCTTTTGGTTTGAGAGCGTTATTTCTGGATAAAAAGTTTGAAGTTTCGTTTAATGTAAATAATGTATTTAAAGATAGAGCTTGGCAAGATCAAAGTTTTAGTAACGATACAAAATTTGTTTATACAGGACAATCCGCTCGTTATTATCGTGTTGGAATTCGATACAATTTCGGAAAATCATTTACGATAGAACAATCAAAAAGTAGTTCGGAAAAAGGAAGGTTATAATTTTTAAAACTAAACCCCAATATTGATTAAAATATTGGGGTTTAGTTTTATTTGAAAATTAATACGTAATTTTCTCTGGTTCAGGGAAAATATCTTGACTTTTTATACTAAAATTCTTATCTGTTTTTAATAGCTTCAAATTATCAACAGATTTTAATATTAATTGTTTCAATTGATTTTATTCTTCTGGAGGCATTTTGTTAGAAACGAAAATAGATTTTTCAGTATCATCCTTTTTTAAATATATTCTATAAATAAATCCATCAATAATAATTTTATTTTGGTAAACTGAATCATAGTTATATAGATTAATATTTGCAATTGCTTTATTAATATTATCTCGATCAGTTTTATTTAAAATTGCATAATAATCCTTGTGATAATATGGATTTTTTAATTCGAAATCTTCATAATATTTTCTAATAAATACAGTGTCACTATTAGTTAATTTGATTGAATTATAAACTTGAAAAAAATTACTATATGTTATATCAAATTCATCAAAAGAATTATTTTTATCAGCACAACTTTGACATAGATAATATAATAATAGTAATGTAATCTTTTTCATAGATATTCATATTATTATTTCTTCTCCATTTTATAGAACAATAAAATAATGAAACTAATCGCAAACGAAACGCCCATTGCAAGAGCCGAAGCTTTCATTCCGCCAGAATATTCAATCAATAATCCATAAATAACTAAACCTAAAAATAAGGCAAATTTTTCGAACACATCATAAAAACTAAAATAGGTTGTTGTGTCTTCTGTTTCTGGTAATAATTTGGCGTATGTAGAACGTGATAAAGCTTGCAAACCTCCCATTACAAGACCAACCATTGCAGCCATTACGTAAAATTGAGTTTTTACATTAGGATCATTTTTATTAATTAAATAACCAATAATACATGTAATAATCCAGATAAAAATCCCGATTAATAAGGTTTTCTTATTTCCTATTTTTCCTGATAGAAAAGAGAATAACCATGCCCCTAAAACAGCTTCAATTTGAATTAATAAAATGGTCATAATCAATTCTGAAGATTCCATTCCTATTTCTGAACTTCCAAACATTGCCGCCATCAAAAAGATAGTTTGCATTGCTAAACTGTAAAAGAAAAATCCAGCCAAAAAAACACGAATATTTTTGTATTGATTCAGATCTTTGAAGGTATGTTTTAAATTTCTAAAACTTGATTTGATAATATCTTTCGGAATTTCACGATCATATTTGTGATTTGGTAATTTGCTTAATGCAATTTGTCCAAATCCTAACCACCAAATTCCTGTTAATAAGAAACTTATTCGAGTAAACATAGCTTGTTGTTCTTCTGGGGCGAATTGTATCATTGCTAAACAAATCGTCAATAAAATGACAGAACCAATATAACCAAACATATAACCTTGAGCGGAAACTTTGTCCATTTTTTCGTCTGAGACAATTTCTGGTAAATAGGCGTTGTAAAAAACTAAACTCCCCCAAAAACCTATGCTTGCGGTGATATTGAGTAATAAAGCTAACCAAACTAAATCGCTCGATGTGAAGAAAAACATTCCGATACATGAGAACGACCCTAAATAACAAAAAAAGCGAAGAAATTTTATTTTATTTCCGATTAAATCTGCAATTGAAGACAAAACAGGAGACAAAACAATCACAAAAAAGAAAGCAATTGCCAATGAAAAATTGAATGCGGACTCTGGTAATAATCCTAAAAATTTGATCGGTTGATCGTTCGCATCATAGGTCATTAAAGTATAATAAACCGGAAAAATAGCAGAGGCAATAACTAAAGAATGAACAGAATTTGCCCAATCGTAAGAAATCCAAGCTCGTATTAGTTTGGGATTATCTTTTGTATTCATAAATTTTTATAGTAATGTTGGCTAAACTTAAGAATAATTTATCAAAAATAATGTTTCGTAAAAATTAATTGTTCAATCTTCTATTCTTTCAGTTCAAATTTGGTTAGTTTATTGCCTTTGTAACAATAAAATTCATAACTATCTTCTCCAATTTTGAATACTTTTTCGAGATGGATTTTATCGTAATTAGGTAAAATTTCATTGTATTTTTTCAATAATTTTTCAGGTAATTCATTCGGTTGAATTGGACGTTCAATCTCAAATTCACCATCTAACGAATATTCCATCACAAAATCACTGTTTCGCCATTTCAAAGTTGTTTCATTTTCGTCACCTTTACTTGTTGTTGTAAGTTGAACTTTATCTTCTTGAATGATTTTTTGAGAACTTGTATAAAAAAGTGTAATTCCAGAAATAACCATTGCCGCATAGCCAACTTTTCTGAAAATAAAATCGCTAAAATAAGGTAAAATATATTTGACCGTATAAGAAGAAATAATTGAGGCAACTGCAATCGTCAATCCAAGTAATAAAGCGTTTTTTGAATATAAACCAAGAACAATATAAATGATTAATTTTATGATATGAAGTATAATTTCGTTGGCAGCTCGTGTTGCAATAATTTCTTCTTTTGTTAATCCATATTTTAAATAAAATCTATTGAATAATAAACCAATTGCACCTGTTATTCCAGAAACGAATCCAGCTAAAAAACCAACAATAGCTAAAATATATTTTGACGAAGGTTTTTCTTCATTATCTTGTTGTTTCTTGTTTAGAAATAATTGTGGAACATTTGAAATCAATAATACAGCTACAATAATTTGCAAATAAATTGGGTTGATAAATTTGATTAAATAAGCACCCATTAAAACTGCTGGAATTGAAAATGGCACAAACCAAAAGAAGATTTTCCAATGTACAGATTTTCTGAAAGCCGCTATTCGAGAGGCAGAACTTGTAAATGTTCCGATTGTTAATGAAAAAGGAACTAACGAAGTTGGAATAATAAGATTGAGGATTGGAATTAAGATTAAACTTGCGCCACCGCCACAAATTGCACTTATCCAAAATGCTAAAATTGCTCCAATAAATAGGAGAAAAATAGTAAAAATCATGATCAGAAATTTTATTCTGATACAAAAATAGGGCGATGATTTTAGAAATAAACGCTTAAAGATTTATCTTAAGTAAAACTTAAGAATAGGTAAATCTTAATTGAAAAAGATGATTTTTTGGATAAACTGTTTGCGAAATCTGTTGAAAATTATTTTTTAATAAAGCTTTAGACGAAGCGATATTTTCTTTTTTTACCCAAGCTTCAATCAGCATATATTTTTTCGATTTCAATTCTTTCGAAATCAGATTGATAATTCGTGTTGCATAACCTTTGTTCCAAAATTGTTCATCAATGGAATAGCCAATTATAGCTTTGTCGTGCACAGGTTGAAACATCACAGTACCAATCAAGGTTTCAGAAGATTTTTCGATAACAGCAAAACGAAATTCATATCCAGAATTCTTTTTTTCTTTATTTCTTTCCAGCATTTTGTACGAATCTTCGATCGTTTTCATTGGTGCGGTTTCGCGATATTTCATGGCTTCTGCATTCGAATAAATTTCGAAAAGTCGCGCAACATCAGTATCCAAAAGTTCTCTGAAATAAATTAATTCGTCTTCCATATTTGGGTTTTAAGAATTTACTTGACGTTCTAATTTTTCAATCAATAATGCTTTTGCGTTTGTAAGAGCATAATCTTTTGCTTCGGCAAATGAAACGTTATATTGTCGTTTAAGCGATTGAATATCTTTTGGTAAATCGTTTAAAAGTTTATCATAATAAACATCTAACATTTCGGAAGTTGGCATTTTGAAATCAATTTTTAACTGAAACCTTCTCAACAATGCGACATCAATAATATGTGGATGATTTGTTGCAGCAATCAATAATGAGTTTTGTGGTAAATAATCAATTAATTGAATTACCGTGTTCACCAAACGACGCATTTCGCCAACATCTTTGTCATCATTTCCACGCGCTTTTCCGATTTGATCAAACTCATCCAAAAATAGAATTGCTTTTTCACGAGCAGCTTTATCAAAAAGCATTCGAATATTTTGTGAAGTTTCACCGATTCTTGACGAAACAATATTACTTAAATTCAGAATCAATATAGGTTTTCCGATTTCATTTGCAATTGCTTTTGCAGTTGTTGTTTTTCCACAACCCGAAAATCCATGTAACAAAATTTTATTATTGACAGGTAAATTATATTTGCTCAATTCCTCTATATATCGATGTTCTTTGATAAGTTGTTTTACTTGCGCAAGATTTTGATCATCTAAAAAAACATCATTCAAAGAAATTTCTTCCTTATCGTCAACAATTAAATCGTAAATATTCATATCAATTTTACTTCAAGACTCAAAATTAAACTATTTTAGTCCGAAAGCCGATTTTTAGACAAAAAAAGCTTCAGATTTCTGAAGCTAAAATTTTAAACCATCATATGAGAACTGATCGCAATTCTATTCCAGGCATTAATCGTGGTAATTGCAATAATGATAATCGCAATATAATTTTCAGAAAAAAGTGCCAAAGCTTTTTGATAGGTTTCTTCTGATAAACCATGTTGACTAATATTTGTAATTTCTTCGGTCATCGCCAATATTACACGTTCTTCTTCTGTAAAAAGTGTCGTTTCTCGCCACGCATTCAACAAAAAAATACGTTGATTTGTTTCGCCTAATTTCATCGCATCTTTGGTGTGCATATTAATACAAAAAGCGCAACCATTGATTTGTGAAGCTCTGATTTTGATAAGCTCTAAATACAATTTATCTAATTCAGAATTTGCTAAAAAATTCTCTAAACCATACATCGCTTCGTAAGCTTTTGGTTCTAATTTTTGAATGTTTAATCGTGATTTCATTTCTTAATTTTTAACAAAGTTCGTCGATTATTTATTCAATAAAATTAAACTGGTTTAAGAAAACTCTTTCTTTCGGATTTCGCTTAAATATTCGGGTGTGAAACCTAAATAAGAAGCCAATAAATATTGCGGAACACGTTGTAAAAACTCAGGAAAATTTTTCTTGAAATGAAGATAAAACTCCTCTTTCGAAAACTCTTTCAAATATTTGGAACGCATTTGATCAGCAGCATTTGCTTTTTGATAAATTTGTTTGAAATATGAATTGAAAATAGGGTGTTTTTGGCATAAAATTTTTTCGTTTGTCTTACTCATTTTTATAATGATAGAATTTTCTACAGCTTGAATATAAAACTCAGAATTTTGCTGATTGATATAAGAAAACAAATCTGTCAACCACCAATTTTCGATAGCAAAATCAATGGTTTGTTCTACACCTTTTTGATTGATGAAAAATAATCGAATACATCCAGAAACAATAAAATAATTATATGTACTAATTGTTCCTGCTCTTTTAATCATTTCTTTTTTCTTCACCGAAAACTCTTCAAAATATTGGACTGAATCATGAAATTCTTCTTCAGAAATTGAAGTGAAAATTTGCATATGTTTTTTTAACTGATCGAAAGAATTTTCCATTTTATAAGCTTAATGTATTCCTCTTTAAAATTAATGATTAGTTTCCGAAAGAACTTAATTTAGTTCAAAATTAATCAGAATTATAGTCAAAATTTGGAGTTCAATTTGCTTGAAATGAATCGTTGAAAGAACATGAAAATAATCTGTAAAGATTTGTCATTATTTTTTACTTTTACGAACCAAAAAATAACAATAATATGGCTTCAGGAATATTTGCAATTTTAGATGATATTGCAGCATTGATGGATGATGTAGCGGTTACAAGTAAAGTGGCAGCGAGTAAAACAGCAGGAATTTTAGGAGATGATTTGGCTGTAAATGCTGAGAAAGCGACGGGATTTTTGTCTTCGCGTGAAATACCTGTTTTATGGGCAATTACAAAAGGTTCTTTTATCAATAAATTAATTATTGTTCCAATTGTTTTGACACTAAATCATTATATGCCAGAAGTGATAAAATATGTTTTGATTTTGGGAGGTTTTTATTTAGCTTTTGAAGGTGTAGAGAAGATAATCGAGTTTATTTTTCACCGTCCAAAAAAAGGTTCAGAAGTTATTCATGAAGATAAAGTAGAAGATAAGAAACAAGTTTCGGAAAAATCAAAAGTGAAATCTGCTATTATAACGGACTTTATCCTTTCGATAGAAATTGTGATTATTGCATTGAGTACAGTTTTGGAACAACCAATGTTGACACAAGTTTTTACAGTTTCGTTTATTGCAATTTTAGCAACTATTGGCGTTTACGGGATTGTAACTTTAATTGTTCGTATGGATGATGCAGGTTTTAAACTGATAAAAGCATCACATGACAAAGGAGCTGTTTCTAAATTAGGACACTTTTTAGTTGATGCATTGCCTTATGTGATTAAAATTTTAGGATTTGTAGGGACTGTTGCGCTTTTATTGGTTTCAGGCGGAATATTTGTTCACAACATCGATTATATTCATCATCATTTACCTACAGCAATTCCAATGATGATTAGCGAAGCTTTGATTGCATTAGTTGCAGGATTATTGGTTGTGGTACTTGTCACAATAGTTAAGAAAATAATAGATTTAGCTAAAGGTTAGGAGATAGAATAGATTTAGAAAAGAATTGTTTTCATTTAATTAAGAAATCATCTTTTTTTATCCTCAAATACACACTTTCAACGTATCTTTAGGGCAATTAAACAATAAATTATGAAAATAAAGTCGATAATAGCACTTTTTTTTCTCGCTACCACTTTTACTTTTGCTCAAACAAAGCAGATTCTGATTGAAAATGTTAGAATTTTAGATCATCAAACTCAAGCATTAACATCACCGATGAATGTTTTGGTTTCTGGTCAAAAAATTGAAAAAATTAGTTCTGCAAAAATTTCTTCACCTAATCAAGATGTTGTAAAAATTAATGGAGGAGGAAAAACGTTGATGCCAGGTTTAATCGATGTTCATGTACACATGGTATTTGGTTCATTGACGATGGCGCAAATGATGTCGCCAGATATGTCAGAAGAAATGTTAATGAATAAAGTTGGCGAAGCTTCCCACAAAATGTTGATGCGAGGTTTTACGAGTGTTCGTGATGCTGGAGGACCAATTTTTCCTTTGAAACTAGCCATTGATAAAGGTAAAGTTGCAGGACCTAGAATTTGGCCTTCAGGAGCAACGATTAGTCAAACGGCTGGTCACGGAGATTTTAGAACTCCTGATGAACGTTCGCGTCGTTTTTTTGGAAAAGCATCTCGTGCAGAGGAATTAGGAGCTACTTTTATTGCTGATGGAAGATATGAAGTTTTGACAGCAACAAGAGAAAATTTACGCTTTGGTGCGAGTCAAATCAAATTGATGGCAGGTGGTGGAACGTCTTCTGCTTATGATCCGATTGATGTTACGCAATATACTTTTGACGAAATGAAAGCGGCTGTTGATGCTGCTGAAGATTGGGGAACGTATGTAATGGTACATGCCTATACGCCGAGAGCTGTGCAACGCGCTGTGGAAGCAGGAGTGAAGTCAATTGAGCATGGTCAAATGTTAGATGAAGAAACTTTGAAAATTCTTGCTAAAAAAGGTGTTTGGTTAAGCCTTCAAAATTTGATGGATAATAATGAAAACATGGACGAGCAGCGAAAAGAAAAACGTAAACCAGTTTTGGATGGTCAAGATAAAGTTTGGCCATTAGCAAAAAAACTTGGTGTGAAGCTCGCATGGGGAACGGATTTCTTGTTTGAACCTGAGTTGAATGATGAGCAAAATAGTTATATTTTACGTCTTCAAAAATGGTTTACAAATGCTGAAATTCTGAAAATGATAACACAAGATAATGGAGAACTGTTGCAATTATCTGGTTTAAGAAGTCCATATCCAGGGAAATTAGGTGTTGTAGAAGAACAAGCTTTAGCAGATTTGATTTTGGTTGATGGAAATCCGTTGAAAGATTTATCATTAATTGCTAATCCTGATAAAAACTTTTTAGTGATTATTAAAGATGGTCAGATTTATAAGAATACAATTAAAACGAAAAAGTAAAATTATCGTACATTATAAAAAAAACGAGGTTAATTTTTATTTACCTCGTTTTTTTTAGTTGTAAAAATTAGAAATTTTAGATCTTATTTATCGGCTTGAAATTTGTTAAAAAAGTCAATGGTTTATTCATAAAAATGTTGATTTTGAATAAGTAAAACTGTAAATTAATAATTAAATCTTAATAAAAATGTCAATACCAAAGAATGTTTATTATAGAGTAATTCTTCCAGAAAATGAGATTAAAGCTACGTTTCTTATTGTCCATGGTATGCAAGAACATAGTGGGCGATATGAAAATTTTGCAAAGTATTTGGCTGACAAAGGAATTCTAGTTTTGTTATATGATCATTTAGGACATGGAAAAACAGCTAAAATAGAAGAAGATTACAGTTTTTTCTGCTTAGATAATCCAAAAGAAAATTTAATAAATACGGCAAAAGAGTTAGCTAATTTGTTAGAGAATGAATACCCTTTATTACCACATTTTATTTTGGGGCATTCAATGGGATCGTTTATAACACGTTGCCTACTTCAAGAATATGGAGACCACTTTGATGGTGCTATAATTATGGGAACAGGAGGTAGAATTCCTGGAATTAAATTATTGAGTAGTTTTTTAAGTCTTCTAAATAAATTGATTCCTCATAAAAGAAGTCAATTACTTAATACTATTTTTTCAAAATCGAATAATAAACATTTTCAAAATGAAGAAAATTTTCATGAGACTAATTGGCTTAGTTTAGATGAGTTAAATCGTTTAAATTTTCTGAAAGATCCTCTTTGCGGAATACCTTTCACTGTTAACGGTTTTTATACTTTGATTAATTTAAATATACAAGCAACAAAAAAGAATTGGGCAAAAGCTATACCGCAATCTTTACCTATTTATTTTGTGAGTGGAGCAGATGATCCAATTGGTGATTTTGGTAAAGGAGTTTTGCAATCGTATAAAGATTTAAAGCAAAATGGATTTCAACATGTAACAATGAAATTATATCCAAACTTGAGACATGAAATATTGAATGAATCTATCAAAGATGAAGTATATCAAGATATTGTAGATTGGTTAATGGTTTTGATAAATCATAAAAAAATAGAGCAAAAAGACGTTTAATAAATCTTTTTGCTCCAAAAAAATTATTCTCCTAAAAGAACACCAGAAACATTCCAATAACTGAAACTATTTCCTTCAGGTTTTCCTTGCGGAATTTTCACTTGTATGCTATGTTTTCCAGCTTTCAAATCTCCTAAATTAATAAAATATGGATTTGTAATTGTTCCTGGACACCAATTAGAACGGCTATAATCGGATGATGACAAACCATTATCAAAATTACCAGAAGCTGGATTGTAAGCGCGATAAGAACCACAATCTTGTCTCCAAGGAACTATATTAAATACTTTTTGTCCATCAAGAAAAATACTATTTTCTTTTGGAACAAATTCATCTCCATTTTCCCAACCGCCATGTCCAGTTGTTGTAAAACGCAATTTAGCATTGTTGTAATCTTCTTTCAACGTGAATTCTACTGTAAAACCATTCGAATTTTCGAACAAAGTAGGATATTCCTGTCCAGCCATTTCCATCACATTTGCAGTATTGAAAATTGGTAAAACTTTTTTGATAGGCAACGTTGTCGTTGAACTTGACGGATGAATAGAAATATTAGCAGTAATTGTATGTCCGCCTTGATCATAATTTCCAATGAAGAAACCAATCAAAACTTCTTGATTAGATAATAAACCTTGAAATTCTGTGATTTCTTGACGATATTTTGCTTCGGTTTCCCAAGTTTGATTTTTTAATTGAATATGATTGAATTTATTAATTCCAAAAGGTGTGAAAAAGCGCATTAATTCTATCGTTGGCGAATAATTTTCTGTCAAAAAATAACCTTGGTATTTTTTATTATTTGCCGATGTATAAACAGGTAATTCGTTGATTCCTTTTTGTAAACCATCCATAAACGTAATTTTAGAATCACGCGGAATCAAAAATACAGAACCTGTTCTATCGTAAGCATCGCCATTCGATTGTTGCGAAACTTTTAAGAAAACTTGACTCCCTTCTTTAATTTGAGGAATTTTAATTTTTCTGACTACAACTGTTCCATTTGCAAAGCGATAAATCGAATCATTTGACGAAAAATCTTTACTAAAATTAACTTGTTGATGAGATAAAAGTGGAATATCAACAAATTTACTTTTCCAAATAATGTCTTTATATGTCAATAAATCAACTCGATTTTGATGCAATTCTTTTTGGATAAATAGACTTGGAATCAAATCTTTTTCGCGTTCTATTTTCGAAGCTCGAATAGTTGAATTATTATTTCGTGTAAGTTCTAACACAAAACCTAAATTCATTCCAACCATTGTTGGAGAGGCATTCAATTCCATATTGTCCACAAACCAAACGTCTATTGTATTCGAATTGATATTTGTCGTCGCTTTTTTACAACGTAAACCTAAAATTCGTTTTGTTTCTTTAGAAATCGTGAAAACAGATTTATTGAACGCGACAGAATCATTTGTAATAATAGAATTAGTCGGGTCAAATTGTGTAATCAAGGAAATAATTGATGGATTTGTTTTGGTATAATAAAACATTTCATCAGGATAATTTGAAGAATTACTAAAACTTTGTTGCTTTCCAATAACGGTTTCTTTTGTATTCGCAATAACTTGTATGGGGTTATTTTCTTCGACTTTCTTTCCATTCGAAAAGCGTTCATACGTAATTTTATAGGTTTCTTGTGCATCAAGAAAAATAGCCTGAATACAAAAAATGATAAGTAGAATTGATTTCAATTTCATGTGTGATAAATAAAAAAGGTTTACAAACGAATTGTAAACCTATAAAAATATCTGATTGTATGAAAAAATATCTTATACAAAAGCATT
>NZ_DLJI01000030.1:0-58832 GCF_002484185.1 Empedobacter sp. UBA7620
GACTTATATAGAAGAACTGGCAATTTTGCAAGATCAGATTTGTATTAGTGCAGGAAAAAGAGGTTTACAAATTATTCTAAATCCCGAAGATTTAAAAAATTTAATTGAGGCTAAATTTGAAGATATTACACAATTTGATTCATAATTTATTTATTATTCAGAATAATTTTTTCTAAAATAGTTGGAAATTTTGCTTCATCTTCAAACGTCAAATCTGGATTCGCATACACAATAATTCCATTTTTATCAATCACATAAGTCGCTCTATTATTGTAACCTAAACGATTATAAGAATTATACAGCAACGAAATTGCATAATTCTCATCATTCAAATACGTAATATTATTTGTTCGCAAAGCTGATTTCCATAATTCTAACAACGGATTTGTAGAACTAGAAACTGCGTAACTTTTTACATTCTGCAACAATGGATTATGATCGATTAATTGAATTTGAGCAGCACAAGTCATTGCAGCTTTTGTATCAATCGAAGTAAAATCAGGCAAAATTTGTCCACTAAACGCCGCAGGATAAAACGTTAAAACTTTAAAAGTCGATTTATCATCCAAAAATTTCTCTGTTGAATTAGTCTTATAATTTGGGCCATTCAACATAAAATCTGGTGCTTTATCGCCTACTTTTAAGGTGTTATTATCTGTGATATTTACTTCTATGTTATCTATTTTAGACGTTCTTTTAATCAATCTTTCCAAAGGTTTTAGATGTTCGCCTTGCGCACGATAATCATTATCTCGCATCAAAATTTTATTGTTTTGATCCACTAGAAAAAGAATCGAACTTTCTACTAAAACATTGTTAGAATTTGACGTAGGAATTATACTCGATATTGAATTTTGCTTGAAAGGTTTCAAACCAATTTTATTGTAAACTTTTCCAGTTTCATCATAAATCACCTTCGTTCCATCCAACTTATTTTGGTTGGTCGTTTCATTAAAAGCAAACGTTTGTTGCGGTTCTTTACTCCATTTATCATCTTCATTTACAATATAAATCACATCAATTTTTGGAGAATTTTGAGACGAAAATGCCAAATTCTTTACAAAATAATAATTCAGCGAAGTTGTCATCATGCTCGCATACGGATTCGTTTTGTATAAACTTGGCGTAAATACAATAATTTTCAAGTTTGAAGATTGATTGATACTTTCAATTTTATTAATCGGAAACTGAGCACCAACATTCAAATTTTGAGCTTTTGTAAAACAAAAACCGCATATAATTAACACTATCGAATAGATTCGTAACATAAAATGTTTATTTTAAATAAACTAATATATAAAAACTACCACAAGATAACTAAAATTCTACTTTCTCAAAAAAACTATTCATTAAATTCTCATTAGAATTGACGATTAACTTTTGAAATTATCGAGTCTTTTTCGCAGTAAATCAGTTATCTTTGCGTTGATTTTAATTTAAAAATTACACAAATGGAATTCAATGTTAGCAATGCTTTGAAACAATTAAATAATAATTATTCAGAAGATAAAGCGTCAGAAATTATCGAAAACTTATTGTATAATTCGACTGATTTTTCTGATGAAGACCATGAAATAATCAATCAATTGGGAGATAAATTTCTACGAATTGCTGCACAAATTTTTGTGGAAGATTTGGCGTATGATTTCAATACTTTGGTGAATTATTGGGAAGCTTTTATTGGACAATTAACAGAAGAGCAATCTCAAAACTTATTGAATTTCGCGATCGAACAGACGGATACAGAATTTGTAGAGGATTTTATTATTGGATACCGAAAATTTTATTCAAATCCGAAAGAAAGTATTACGTTTTTCAATAAACTGAATGAAGACGAATTTTACGAAATTAAATTCTTCAAAGCACGTTGTTACGAGGTTTTAGGAGAAAATGAAAAAGCTGTGGAAGCTTATAATAATTACTTAAATTCTGCACATTTCAAAAAAGAAGAAAATGCTGAACAAGCTGCTGTAAACGAGTTTTATATCAGTCATAGCATTGCGCCTTTGTTGGTGAGCATGAAAAAATATGATGAAGCCAAAGTTTATTTTGATCGTGTTTTAGGTAATATCGAATTTGAAGATTATTTAGCTAATTTTGAAGGTTCTAATCAACAAGAAATCAAAAGTTTCTTGGAGGATTATGTCACAACTTTGGAAGAAACTGACGATAAAAAAACTGCTGAAACAATTTCAAAAAAAATAATGCAATATTTTTCTTAGAATTACAACATTCGAAAATATAGTATTGATTTTTTATAGAATACTCATAAATAGGTAGATTTAATATTTTATTAACATTAATATAAATCCTATCTATCTGAGTATAAAAAAATAAATATTAATTTATTTATCAAATTAAGAAATTCACCTACCTTTGTACTATAAATAATTTATTCATAGTTGTTAAGGATAATGAAGTTGATTTTCTGAAGAAGAATATCCTTAATCAAATAGAGTTTTTTTTATAGTATTTTTAGGTTGGTTAGTGGTTCAATGCAAGTTGAACCATTTTTTATTTCTTATAACCATAAGCGCAATGTCTGCAACCATTTTTGCAACATTTTCCTTTCTGATAATGGAAAAATTCTGTAAAAACCCAATACCCGTTTTCGATATAATAATGTATATGAGGAACAAATTCCGAAGGCATTGTTGGATGTGGATATTGTTGATCTAGTTCTACAAAATAATTCAGTTTTTCTATACAAGAATTGCACAAACATTTGTAATTCGTCTTCTTTAAAAACTCTTTTATTTCGTCTTTTATAACAATTGTAGTACAAGCACAATTCGCAATGTCATCTACCTTACACTCCATTGTTTCGTTACAACGCGAACAATTTTCGATCATTTT
Source organism: Empedobacter sp. UBA7620 (assembly GCF_002484185.1). NCBI lineage: Bacteria > Pseudomonadati > Bacteroidota > Flavobacteriia > Flavobacteriales > Weeksellaceae > Empedobacter > Empedobacter sp. UBA7620. The sequence goes on from NZ_DLJI01000030.1 coordinate 2,857, forward strand.
TTCGGATTATTTATTTGATTTTTGAAAATACGAAAAATTCATAAACTTATCTTAAATCATCTCATTGAAATTCTCTATAACCATCATAAATAAATAGTTATAAATTAATTCTATCTAGACATAAAAGAAATCATTTAAGAATAATTGATTTAAAGTCAAAACTTTAAGAAATTTGTAAAAGAATAAAAGATAGACATTATCATTATTCAATTAGTGTTTTTATAGTAGTTTTGATTGGTTAAAATCCTCGGAATAATTTTCCGAGGATTTTTATTTTTTTAATCTATCAATCAGTAAACCAATCACAAAACCGATAATCGATGGAGCAATCCAACCTAAATCGTATTCGAAAAATGGAATTTTGTTCAGATTTTCTATTGTCGATTCATCTAACTTTCCTAATAATTTTAATAATCCTAAAATTGCAATGATTGTAGACGCAATTAATGCAAAAATATAAGGTGTTTTACTTTTAATTGTTTTTCCAAACAACACTATATAAATAACTAACGTGATTGTAATTGGATATACGAAAGCCAAAGGTGGATATGCAAAATTAATAATTTCGTCTACACCTTTTATCGATAAACCAAACGAAATTATTGTACATAAAACCACTAAAACAGTGTAGCTTACTTTCCCGTTTGTTAAACGTCCGAAAAATGTACCTACCGCTGATGTTAATGCGATTGAAGTGGTAAGACAAGCAAACGCCATACATAGAGCAATTGCAATTAAACCATATTGCCCTAATGTATTTCGAGAAATTTCTATTAATAATTCGGCACGAGAAATTTCTGGATTTGTGATTCCAGAAGTAGCTCCCAAATAAATCAATCCACCATAAACAAATAACAAACAAGTCGTAGACAATAATCCTGATATGATTACAATTTGAGATTTACTTTTGGTATCTGTATATCCTTTATCTCGTGCAGCTGAAATAATAATTCCTGCAAATATAACAGAAGCTAAAACATCTAATGTTTGATAACCTTCTATAAAACCTTTCGAAAAAGATTGCATCATCGTTAAATCTGAAGGCAAAAAGTCAGCAGTTGGATGTATAATTCCGATTATAATTAACAATGCCAATAAAATCAACAAAACTGGAGTTAAATAATTCCCGATAACATCTACAACCTTTGATGGACGAATCGCTAAACCTAATGTTATAACGAAAAAAATTAATGATCCCCATATTGGATCTAATGTTGGAAAAAATGGCTTTAATCCCACTTCGAATGTTGTTGCCGCAGTACGTGGAATCGCAATTAACGGTCCAATACAAATCATAATAATTGTACCTAAAATAGCCGCCAAATGTTTGTTTACACGATGCCCTAAATCATTAAAATTATCACCCGAAAAAACAACAGATAAAATTCCAGTAAATGGCAATAAAATTCCAGTTAATCCAAATGCAATCATTGCTACAAAATAATGAGAGCCTACTTCCAATCCAATTAATGGAGGTAATAGAAGATTTCCTGCTCCAAAAAACATTGCAAACAACGCAAATCCAAGCGTTAAAATATTGGATAACTTTTTACTTTTCATATATTTAATAATTCTAACTGTTCTAAAAAAATGGTTTGCAAATTACTACAATTGCATTTTGAAGCCCTAAACTTAGTAGAATTATTCGATAAACACACTGCTTATTTACAAATTTGACAGTTTTGAATAATAATTTTTATATTTATTAAAATTTAAACTTCATAAATTATGAATGTTTTAATCATCGATATCATCAAATCTCAACTCATTTGAAATTTTATCTAAAGAGGCAATTCGTCTTTGTAAAATAGATTGATTGAAATATAAACAATCGCTAAAACATAAAAAATAATAGAATAATTAGCTGTTTTCTTATTAAAATATTTTTTTACAACACCATAAATAATGTAACCTATAATAATCAAAAATACAATGTTCGTTACTAAAATAAATAAGATGATAATTCCGAAGTAAACATTCATAATAGAAAATTATTAAGCTTTTAATTTTAAAATTTTTGCGATAATATTTATGAGATAAATATTAAACATCATAAAACAGATTGATATTGAAGGATATCCGAAAACGGCGAAAAGTATTATAATCAAACTAAAAAATAGCATTAAAACAACCGCTAAAAAAATCGAAAAATAATTTAGATAACTAAAACCTATCGTTTCTTCATCATCAAAATTAGTGTAGAATATTGCAGCAAAAAAATTGACTATAACTAAAAGAAACAATAAATAACCTAAAAACGGCAAATAAAAACTTAAATCATGAAATCCACGAATAATTGTTTCATCCAAAACAAAAGCCGCTGAAATACAAAGCCATGTAATGTTAGTCCAAGCAAATATTTGTCCAGAATTGGAGAAAATTTTTCCTAAAAACAACTCCGAAATCTTATCAATTTTCAAATAAAATGACATTGCAAATAAGCAAATCACAAGCTCTAAAATAAAAATAGAAAAGCTGAAAATTGTATCATTATTTTTAACCACAATATCCGTAAAGGAAATTGCCATCAGTACAAGACCGATGACAAAAATCCCTAAAAATAAGTGTGCAAATGTTATTTTGTTTTGTTCCATTCGATGTTTTTTGAATAGTACATTAAGATTGCAACAATGATAAACAACCCTATACTTCCTACTAATAACGCGTGTTCTTTGAGTTGTAAAACACTGTAAATAAATGTGTATAATAAGATTAACATTAATGTAATTTTGAATGCTAAACCAAATGATTTTAGGAGAGAATTAACGAAAAATGTTATCAATAAAATGGTTGCACCAGATGAAATAAAGTAAGCAATATCAAATCCTAAATATTCTGACAACGATAACAATAACACAAAATTGACACAGATTGCAAATCCAACTAACGCATATTGTACCAAGTGAATGTTGAAATTATTTCGGCTTTCGATAAAGAAAAATGCTACAAATGTTAATCCAATGAACAGAATCGCATATTTTGTCGAACGATATGTTTTGTCATAATGATCGTTCATCTGCAAGAAATTAACGCCAAAACTATAATCAGAAAAGTTAGAAGCGTCTTGCCAAATCTGTCCTTGCAAAGGATTTTGTTGATAAATAGACCATTTTACATTTGTTTTTCCATTCTTCGTTTCGGGATCAGAATTAGGTAAAAAATTTCCATCATATTTCAAATCTTTCCAATTTGTAGCCAAATCAACTTTTGTATTAATCGCAGATGGAATGATATTCAACATTTGAGAACCTTTCATCACCAAATTGATTGAAACTTGATTAAAATCGAATGTAGAAGGATCTATTTTTTGAGACATCATTTGCACAGGCATCACTTTTTTAGTGGTACTCACTTGTTCCAAATATTCTCCATTTTCTACTCTAACTTCTGGTTGAATAGTAATTGTAGAAGTTATATTATCCATATTCAATGGATAATTTTTGTTGTTAGATTGTACAATTACTTTGTTCTCATATCCTTTAGAATCAGAGATTCCAAAAACAATTTTAGTCGAAACTACATTTTCTGCACTTACTTCCACTTCATTAAGCATTTCGCTATAATTCTTAAATTTCGAATTGATATTCAGTTTCGAATTGTAAACTACTGCTTCATAAATACTACGACTTTTTAACTGCGTATCAATCGTTCCATTTATATTTAAATCATTAGCAGAAATATACTTTTTCACTTGTTGCTTCACAACTTTTCCTTGTCCATCATTTACATTTTCCATGTAAGTAACCTCGATAAAAGGACCATAAATCGTCTGTTTCCCACTCCATTTATCTGAAATTTCGGTAATTACTTTTTCCTTGTTTCCTTGTCGTTCTTCAATTAAATTTAATATGAACGGAATCGGAATTAAAAGTCCTAAAACTAAAAGACATACCAAAAATCCTTTTATCATTGTTTTGTTTTGTGAATAAACTGATTGATTTTCAGGTTGATATTCATTTTTTAAATCATTGTTTTCCATAAGTTTGAATTTTATTATTTATTTTAAAAAGTACTTTGTTTTTCAAAGTTCAAATGCAAAAAAAATTATTTTATATTCTTTATTAATTTTTCAAGATAGTTCAAATGCTCCTGAAAAGCTTGTTTTCCAAGTGCTGTTATCGAATAAGTTGTATTCGTTTTTCGACCTATAAATCCTTTGTGTACAGTAATATAATCGTTTTCTTCTAGGTTTTTTAAGTGCGAAGCCAAGTTACCATCAGTCAAATCTAAAAAGTCTTTCAAATCCTTAAAAGAAATTTCTTCATTCATGACCAAAGCACTCATAATTCCCACACGAATACGATTATCAAAGACTTTGTTTAATTTATTAAGATTAAAATCCATGTTGCAAATTTAAGCTTTGTAATCATATTTTCGTACCATCCAAATCCCAAAAATTAGATGTAAAAGCCCGAAACCGATAAACCAAAACAATAAACCATTGAAAATAAAATAGAAAGCCAATAACCCTAAAAATATTTCACACATTGCCAAATATTTTATTTCTACAATTGTGTCACGTTCTACCGTATACAAAGCTAAGCCGTAAAACAAAAGCGTTGCTGGAGCTACATAAGCAAAACTAAAATTATTGATAAAGATTAAACTTACTAATCCTCCAACGATTAAAACAAAAAGAAATTTACGCAATATTCGTTTTGTAACTGGATTTATAAATTTAACGCCGTCTTTTGCCGATTTTTTAGTCATAAAAAAGAAACCTCCAATACAAGCAATTATTAAAGTTACAATTCCTAAAATGAATAATTTAATCTCTAAATTTTTCATTAAAATAGGCGTCAATGTTCCTCTGTAATTTACTTGAAGCGCATCTTGTAAAATCAAAACATAAGCGATAAAAGCAGAAATCATTCCCACTACTCCAACCCAAACACCGCTCCATCCACTAATGCTTGTGAATTTTGAGGTGCGTTGCATCATCGATTTGATTTCGTTTAAACTTTCTACAGGATTATTTGTGCTCATATCAAAAGTACTTTGTAATTCAAAGTTAATATAAAAAATGATTCTACAAAATATTTTTTCAAAAAAAAATCCAATTTCTAAATGAAATTGGATTTTAAAATATAATGAATCAAATTATTCTTAAGGATTTGTAGACCACAAAGATGCTGATGCCAACATTGCACGTTTATCTAGTTTTAATAAATCGACAATTAATTGAGCAAAATCCTCTGGTTGTAACACTTTTTCTGGATCTCCGTCTGTGATTTTCAATACATCTTTTGACATTTCAGATGCAATTGTACTTGGAGTTAAGGTCGTAACTCGAATGTTTTTCTTTCTTAATTCGAACATCAACGATTCTGATAAACCTATCAATCCCGCTTTTGATGCTGAATAAGCAGAAGTAACTGCGTTTCCTTTTAATCCAGCCGTAGACGAAACATTAATAATATCACCGCTTCCTAATTCTACCATCGAAGGAATTACAGCTTTAGAAACATAATATGGTCCGAATAAATTTGTTCTTACAATCTCTTCCCAATCATTTTCTGGCATTTCCAAAAAACTTCCGAAAGCCGCTATACCAGCATTATTAATCAAAATATCAAACGCTCCAAAACTCTCAATTAAACGCTCAAGTTGCATTTTCACTTCAACTTTTTCGGCTACATTAAAAATGGAATAATCCGCTTTTACACCAAAACTTTTAATCTCTTCTACAGTTTCTTCTAATGTTTTTGTATTTCGTCCTGTCACAGCTACATTAACACCTTCTTTAGCCAATGCCAAAGCAACAGCTTTTCCTAAACCTCTACTACCTCCTGTGACTAATGCATTTTTTCCTTTTAAATCTTGCATAATTATTTTATAATTAGAATTTTACAATTTATTTTTTGAAGATTTTTTATAATTTTGAAGTACAAAGATAAACAACATAGATTTCTAGTGAAAATATTTTTTATCTACTTAATTATAAGTATTTTTATTCCTTAATTACACACTGAATGGATAAATATTTATTTTTTACTCTACTCCTTATCAACGTCCTCTCTTTTTTTTTATTCAAAATAGATAAAAAAAATTCAATTATTGGTAAAAGGCGTATTTCCGAGTTAGCACTTTGTTTTGTGACTTTGATTGGCGGGACAATAGGTTCTCTTATGTCAATGCAGATTTATCGTCATAAAACAAGAAAAAAGTCTTTTATTTTTAAAATAGTAATGATTATAGCAATACAATGTAGTATATTAATTTTTTTAGTTGATCGAATTTAATTGTTCTAAAATTTAAACCTACGAGCATCTTTTTTCTCAGCTTGTTGTTTCTTTTGATTCAATCTTTTTTGTTGAGAAGCTTTCGTAGGTTTAGTCTTTTTTCTAAACTTTGGAATAATCAATGCTTTTTCGACCAATTCTAACATTTTCTTTGTTGCAGATTCTTTATTGTCCAATTGAGAACGAGATTCTTGTGAATTGATTTGTAGAAATCCTTCTGAATTAATCTTATTTTTTAGCTTTTCTGTAATTAATGCTTTTTCTTCCTCCGAAAAAAACAGAGAAGATTCAATATTCCATTTTGCTAAAACCATTGTTTCAACTTTGTTTACATTTTGTCCTCCAGCTCCACTACTTCGTGCTGTTTTATATGTTATTTCAGAAGAAAAGTCTTTCATCACTTATTATTTTTATTGAATAAAATATGAGAAATCAAACAAATTAAAGTAAAAAATACGCCAACAGCAACCACTCCATTCCACTGAAATTTATCCCATGCATTTGCAGCAATAAATGTTCCTAAAGATCCACCAATAAAATAGCTCGTCATATAAACCGTATTCACTCGATTTCCTGCTTTAGCATCTAATCCAAAAATAATGGTTTGATTGGAAACGTGCATCGCTTGCAAACCTAAATCGATTAAAATTACGCCTACAATTAATCCCCAATATGTATAACCAAATTCATAGAAAAATCCCCAAGAAATTAACATAATGATGATGGAGTAAAGGATAATTTTTGAGGTCGACAAAACTTTTGAAACTCTACCAACTAACGCTGCTGCCAATGCTCCTACTGCACCAATTAATCCAAATGCTCCAGCGACATCGCTTCCAACAAAAAAAGGTGCTTCTTCTAAGTGAAAAACCAATGTTGTCCAAAATGCACTAAATGCTGCAAAACCTGTAGCTCCGCGAAAAGAAGCTAATCTTAATTGTGGTTGAGTCTTTACTAAATCTACAATCGATTTCATCAAATTACCATAAGTTCCTTTGAAATTTGGCTGTATTTCTGGTAAAAATATATAGATGAATATCCATAGTACAAACATTAAAATTGCACCTATCAAATAAACTTCTCGCCATCCTAAATATTCGCCAATAAAGCCACTAAAAACGCGAGAAAGTAGAATACCAACAAGCAAACCACTCATAACCATTCCGACAGCTTGTGCTTTTTTTTGAGGTTCTGCTAATTCAGATGCCATTGGCACAAAAACTTGCGGAATAACTGAGGTGAAACCGATTAGAAAACTTAATGGAAAAAGCCAACTTACGGATGGTGCGAAATACATTCCCAAAAGAGCTGCAATTATAAAAACAAAATCGATTAAAATCATTCGTTTTCGTTTCAATAAATCTCCTAAAGGAATAATAAATAACAATCCACACGCATAACCTATTTGTGTTAGCATTGCAATATTAGATACTTTACTTTCGGAAACATTAAAGTCTTTTGCAATTAATGACAATAAGGGCTGATTGTAATAATTATTCGCCACAACCAAACCACTTCCAATAATCATTATCCATAAAATGATTGGAGTTAATCTGGGTTTCATTTGTAAATTTTCCATTCTAATATTCGCTTGCTTCGGTCAAAAGTTTCACATCATCATGAGATAATTGTACATTTACTGCTTCTACAAAAGCATCAAGATGTTGTTCCTTAGTTGCACTCGCAATAGGAGCTACAACTGTTTTCTGATCCATTAACCAAGCCAAAGCAACTGCCGAATAAGAAATATTATATCGTGTAGAAATAGTTTGTAAAGCGTCCAAAATTTTAAATCCTCTTTCGTTCAAATATTTTTTGATTCCTTGCCCGCGCAAACTTTGTTGTAAATCTTCTTCAGTTTTATATTTACCTGATAAAAAACCACTCGCTAAACTGTAATAAGGAATAACAGCTAAATTATATTTCTCTGCAACAGGCTGCAAAAATTCTTCAAAATGCTGACGATCATACAAATTATATTCAGGTTGTAAAGTTTTGTATTGCGGTAAATTGTAAAGTTCTGATTTATCCAACGATTCAATCAATCGTTCTGAAGAAAAATTAGACGCACCAATATATCTCACTTTCCCTTCTTTTATCAATTGATTATAAGCCGATAAAGTTTCTTCAACAGGTGTATTTATATCATCATAATGTGTTTGATACAAGTCGATATAATCTGTTTGTAAACGGATAAGTGATTCTTCTACTTCTTTTAAGATATGAGCTTTTGTAGTATTTGGCTTATCTTGAATCATATTTCGTCCACCAACTTTCGTTGCCAAAACGATTTGATCTCTCACTCCTCTCGATTTTAACCAATTTCCAATAATTCTCTCAGATTCTGTTCCGACATTGCCTTCAATCCAATACGAATAGTTATTTGCAGTGTCTATCGCATTAAATCCTCTATCCAAAAATCCATCTAAAATTCGAAAAGATTCTTCTTCATTCAATGTCCAACCAAAAACATTTCCTCCGAAAAAAATTGGTTTTATCTCTAAATCTGTATTTCCTAATTGTACATTTTTCATGGGTATAAAGATAAAAAAAAGCTACTTTGCAGTAGCTTCTTGTTGTAAAATTTTTTGACTCACACGTCGAAAAATGTAACTTTTAAGATACTTTATGGTGTCTTCATAGGTTTAGAAAACAAAGCATCAAAGTTTAATACTTAGTTTGAAATCGATACTGCAAATATATATACTGAATAATATCTATCATTAAAATAGAGTTTAGATTTCGTTAATTCACGTTTCAGCAAGGTGAATTGTAAATTTATTCAGGTGAAATTTTAATCAACTTTCAAAATCATTCGAACTTTTGTTCCTTTTTCATGAAAATCTATAAAAATATTTTCTTCAATATTATGATTAAGCAATCGTAAACGCTCATTAATTATTTTAAGTGCTTTCGAATCGTGAGTTTTATTTTGCGTAATTTGTGTTGTATTTCCCTTTCCATTATCTTCAATAATTATTTCTAAATAATCACTTTTTAATCTAATAATCAATTTGATAATCGGTTGTAAATGATTTTGATCAAATGCGTGAACAAAAGAATTTTCGATAATTGGCTGAATCAACATTGGCGGAATTTTGATACGATAAATATCCAATTGGCTATCAATTTGAACATCAAATTCTATTTTATTTTTCCATCTAAAATTCTCAACTTCAACATATAATTTCAAGAAATCAATTTCGTCTTTCAAACTAATTTCATCTTTTGTTGAAAGATTTAACATCTGACGAATCAAGTGAGAAAAACGTCCCAACGAATTTAACGCATTATCAATATCATTATCCAAAATATAAAACTGAATAGAATTCAACACATTGAAAATAAAATGCGGATTCATTTGCGATTGTAAGGCTGTTAACTTCGTTTCGGTTAATTGTCGCTCTAATTGCAAACGTTGATTTTCTTGTGTATTTTTCTCATTTAATTGACTAATTTTTAATTGATTAAATTTATTTAACGTCTTGATTTTATTTGTATTATAACGATAAATAATTAATCCTAAAGTTAAGACTGACAACAAAATAAAATAAATGTTCAAGTAAAAAGGTTCGTCAACATTCAACGAAACCAAATCAATAATTTGTTTTTGTCCGTTGCTTGTATCTGTTATTTCTAATTGAATACGATATTTACCATATGGTATATTCCGCAAATAAATAGATGGGTTATAAAAATACTCGTTCCACTTTTCATCAGGATTTACACGATATCTGTACTTATAACTTTGAGCGAAATTTGCATCAACCACAGCAAAATTTAGTGTAATATTGTTCTCATTATTTTTTAAATTCAAATCTTTATCAATCAAATCAAACCACATAAATTTATCTATCCCAAAAGATTCATCATTAATTTTAAAACTTGTAATAATAATCTCTTTCGACTGATTTTTTTGCTTTAATAAATTCTCAAGATTTAACTTATAATATCCATTTTCAACACCAATTGTAGCCGTTTTTCCGTCAAAAATAGAAGAATGTATATCCTTATTCACAAAACCTTGTTCATTGCCAATCATATATGTTTTACCATTATTGAAAACGAGTAAATTACGATTGGTTCCGATTAAAATTGAGTTCCCAAAAATGTCAATTGAACTAATATTTTCTCCACCAATTTCACGAATATTAATTACTTTTTTTGTGATTAATTCATCTCCTTTTATCTCTAAAATATAAACTTTCGCAAATTCTGTTGCAACCAACAACTGATTATCTCCAACGCATTTTATCATTTTAATTTTAGATTCTTTAAACTGATTATTTTGCAAATACGAAATAAAATTTTCATTTTCATACTTGAATAATCCATCTAAAGAAGATCCAAAAAATACAGCTTTTTTATTTTGACAAATCGAAACAACATCTTTCGGTACATTGGCTTGTGCAGCAGAATATGAGTGATATTTTAGGTTATTCAAATCATCAAAAACTAAAATTCCACCAAAAGGATTTGTCTGAATAAATTGATTATTAAAATACGTAAATTGACTTGTTCGATTAGGTAAATAATCTTTGAATTCTCCATTAAAATCTAACTCGAAAAGTCCTAAATTAGTTGCTATAATGAATGAATTGTGACGGATAATCATTTTATAAAAACGAAGGTTTTTTTCTTTCAAATCAAAATCTATTTCATAAAAATCTTTATTCGATTGACTTAAAAAATCTTTGAATTTTGACTTATTTCGAAGCATATATTGATAAAAAGCATCTCTCTTTATCTGCTTATTAAATACATTGTTCTCCTGAAAATAAAGACCTTCTGGCGTTAAAAAATATTGTGTATTTTCAACTTTTAGAATTTCAATGACTTTTTTATTATCAATCGTAGAAAAATCTAAAAAATGATTAAAATGAACTTCAAAAAGTCCTTTATCAGCACTTCCTACATAAATTAAATCATCCGTTTTACTACTAAAAACTCGATATGGATAATCCGAAGTGATTTTAAAATTTTCTGTTTGATCTGTTATTTTATTATTCTTTAACTCCGCAACCATACCATTTCCCGCACCCGTTTCGTAACCAGCTAATAAAAGAGAATGACGTTTATCTGAAATGTTGTGATTTCTAAAAACTGGAAAATCATACGTTTTAAAATTCAATTTTTTATTCAAGAAATCGTTTATCGGAATAACATTAAGACCTTTAGACGATGACAAATACAAATCATTATTATACAAAAAACTATAATTAATTCGATTGAAAGGATTGACCAACTTCAACTTATCACGATGAACTTCATAAACACCATGATCGATTGTTGCAACATAAACTTTATTTTGATATTCGAAAAAAGACACCGCTTCGAACACAATATTGTTATTTTTTTCGAAAGAAGGATTGTAAATTTTCTTTGATTTTGTATCAATAATCGAAACGCCTCCTTGCGCAGCAACATATATTAAATCATCTAAATAAAATAAATTTCGAACGCGATCCGAAACCAACCCTTTCGCTGTATTAATTTGTTCAAAACGTTGACCTGTAAATTTCAATATTCCTTGTCCATAACTTCCAAACCAAACATTATGCTGTCTATCTTCTATTATTGTCCAAACATTATTGTATTGTACTTTCTCGAAGCGTTTCATCATTTTGAAATTATCCATGTCTTTCACAAACACGCCAAAACGAGTTCCAACCCATAAAATTTTTCGAGAATCTTTGTAGACACTCAAAATCTCATTGGCAGGCAAACCATTTTCGTACGTGTATTGTTTTGTCAAAACATATTGCGCAGAAAGTTGATGAGAGCAAAGAAATAAAAGAAGTAAAAAAATGAAGTTACGCAACCACATTCGATAAAATTTTATACCCCAAAGAAGTCACAGGCAGATTTGATTCGCCGTCTTTTGGATGACAATTAAGAATCAATAAATTGTTTCGTTTATCAAATTTTTTAGCAAAATTAATATTGACTAAATATGATCTATTAACACGAAAAAAATTGGTTTGATCAATCAAGTTTTCTACCTCTTTCAGCGTTTTAGTTACCATGTACGCCTCTTTTTCGGTAAAAATTGTACAATAACTATCATCCGCTTTGCAGTAAATAATATCTTCAATTTTCAGTACCAAAACCTCTGTTATAGATGGAATAAAAATAATTCCATGTTCATTTTTGAAAACATCTTTCAGATTATCAGTTTCTACCTCATCTTCAAAATCATCTGCAATATTGATAATCTCTTTCGAGGTTTTTGTTTGATTTTGACGTTCTACAAAACGATTCAATAATACTTTAAGGTCAGAAATTGAAATAGGTTTCATCAAATATCCCAAACATCCCCATTGATTTACGGCTTCTAAAATATAGTCTGAATGAGCTGTTGTAAAAATGACATCAAACGTAATATCATCAAAATAATCAAATAATTTAAACCCAAATTCCTCTGGCATCTGAATATCCAAAAAAACTATATCTGGTTGATTTTCCTTAATTTTTTCAACACCTTCTTTTACAGAATTCGCAGTATCAATGGAAACAAAAAAATCTGGCAAAGCATGTTGAATAATTTTCTTTAACCCTTGTTGAGCAAAGTGTTCATCGTCTATAATAAGAGCTTTGTAATGATTCATTTGAGTTTAATTTGTACAAATATAAACTAAAAAAGGATGCTCCGTAGAACATCCTTTGATTATGATTGAAGTAATATTTTTAAACTCTTTTCGATTTTAATTGTAAAAAGATTGCTGCAATTATTGATCCGACCGAAGCCATAATAAAGCCAACCCACAATTGTGAATTAAATCCTAATCCCATTGCAATCGGAATTCCTCCTAAAAATGCACCTAAAGCATTTCCGATATTAAAACTTGCTTGACCAGCCGCTGCGGCTAAAGTTTCAGATCCTTTTCCATTATTAATCAACATCATTTGAATTGGGGAACCAATTGTAAACGCAATTAATCCTGTAATAAACGACATGATATAAGCCATTATTTGTATATGAGAAGTGAAATAAACAATCACTAAACAAACCGCCATCGACGCAAAAGAGATGATTGCAGCTTTATTTGGTGACATGGTATCTGCCAATTTTCCACCTATAAAATTACCGACAAACATTCCTAAACCAATCAAAGTCATAATTATTGGAACTTTTGTTTTAGGTAAATCTGCCACATTTGTCATTAATGGAGAAATGTAACTTATCCACGCAAATAATCCTGAAGTTCCAATAGAAATCATCACAATTAATACCCAAGCTTCCCATTTTTTGAAAAAACTTAATTGTTCTACTAAACTTCCTTTGTTTGTATTTTTAAGATTCGGAACCCAAAGAGAAATCGCTAACATCGTGATTAATCCTAAACTTGCAATAATCCCAAATGTTAATCGCCACGAAAAAACTTGTCCTAATTTTGTTCCTAATGGAACACCGACCAAATTCGCAAACGTTAATCCTGCAAACATAATCGAAATAGCTTGCGCTTCTTTTCCTTTTGTTGCTAATTGTGCTGCCACAACAGATCCTACTCCAAAAAACGCTCCGTGAGGCAAACCAGACATAAAACGAGCAATTAATAAGGTATTGTAACTTGGTGCAATAACAAAAAGTGAGTTAAAAATAGTAAACAATAACATAAAAAAGATCAATACTTTTTTTGGCGAATATTTACTTGTAGCCATAATCAATGTTGGAGCTCCAACCATTACGCCCATTGCGTACATTGATATAAAATTCCCTGCTGTTGGAATTGAAATATTCAAATCTTTTGCAAAATCTTCTAAAACTCCCATCATCGAAAATTCCGTCATTCCGATGGCTAAACCTCCCATTGCTAAGGCAAGTAAACTCTTTTTTACCATTTATTCTTCTATTCTTCGTATAATTCTATCGGCAAACCATCGGGATCTTCAAAAAAAGTGAACTTCTTTTGCGTGTATTCATCCACACGAATTGGCTCTACCGTTACATTCAACTGCGTTAGTTTTTCTACTTCATTTTCTATATTTCCCACAGCAAAAGCAATATGTCTCAATCCAGAAGCTTCTGGTCGAGAAACACGTTTTGGGGGATTAGGAAAAGAAAATAATTCGATGCAGTAATAATTTTGCAAAGCTAAATCTAATTTATAAGAATCACGTTCTTTTCTATAAACTTCTTGCACAATTTCGAAACCTAAAATTTCTGTGTAAAAATGTTTTGATTTTTGATAATCTGAACAAATAATTGCAATATGATGGATTTTTTTTAATGCTAACATGGTTTATGCGTAATGATTATTTTTTGCTCTTTCATATTGTGGCAACCACTTAATATCTTCTTCTAACTCTTTTGCAGCACACAATGCAAAATATGGATCACGTAATAATTCTCTTCCTAAAAATATTAAATCAGCTTCATTATTTTGAAGAATTTCTTCGGCTTGTTTTGGTTCAAAAATTAATCCAACAGCTCCAGTAATTATTTCAACTTGATTTTTAATTTCATTTGCGAATGGGACTTGATAATTTTTTTTGACATCAATTTTTTGATGACTCACTCCACCTCCAGACGAAACATCAATCACTTCTACTCCATTTTGTTTTAATATTTTACACAATTCAATTGTTTCATCTAAATTCCAACCATTTTCTGCCCAATCCGAAGCTGACAAACGAATCCAAAGTGATTGAGTTGTAATATATTTTTGCATTTCTTCAACAATTTCCAACACAAAACGAATTCTATTCTCGAAACTTCCACCATATTCATCTGTTCTATTATTGATTAAAGGCGAAAGAAATTGATGAACCAAATAACCATGCGCACCATGAATTTCTAAAATTTCAAAACCAGCTTTTATAGCACGATCCGTTGCTTTTCCCCATTCTTTTACAACATCTTTAATTTCAGAAATTGTTAATTGATGTGGAATTTCATCCGATTCATTAAAAGGTAAATTAGAACTCGAAACTGTTTTCCAGCCATTTTTTTCGTCAGATTTTATTTGATTGTGTCCCAACCAAGGTTTTTCTGTACTTGCTTTTCTTCCTGCATGCGCTAACTGAATCCCAGGAACGCAATTGTATTTTTTGATTTCGGAAGTTAATTTTTGATACGCTTCGATATGTTCATCTTTCCAAATTCCTAAATCACCATACGAAATTCGACCTTCTGCAACAACTGCTGTTGCTTCTTGTATAATTGCCGAAACATTGCCCACAGCACGCGAAACATAATGCTGAAAATGCCAATCATTTGGAAAACCATCTTCCGAAGAATATTGGCACATTGGCGACATAATAATTCTATTTTTTAATGAAATAGATTCATTTATATTGATTGATTCAAATAATTTGCTCATTACTTGTTTTTTTTGACTTGATTAATTTGGAATAAAATTCGTGAATTTGATTGATTTCTTAAAATGATTCAGCTTAAAAATTGTTTAAATTTTAATCTTTCATAAAAATTAAAAAAGCTTGAAAACACGTAAAATCACAAATAATTTTAACAATTTATTTAAAACTGACAAAAAACATGAATTTAAAAAAATCTAATAATCAATCCGATATCATAGTAAATATCTAAGGTTCAGAATAATTTTTAATAAATCTTTCATTGTTTCTTAGTTTGTTCGTAATTTTACAAAAAAGTGAATTTTGGAAAAGAAAAAGATTGTCATTTTAGGTGCTGGATTTGCCGGACTTAAATTAGCCCGTAAATTAAATAATAACCCACACTTTTCTGTTACACTTATTGACCGTTATAACTATCATCAATTTCAACCTCTTTTTTATCAGGTTGCTACAGCAGGAATTAACGCTAGTGATATTTCATTTCCAATACGAAAAGTATTTCAAGGAAGTAAAAATGTCAGCGTACGATTAGCTGAAGTAACAGCAATAAAAAAAGAAGCTAATATTGTTGAAACCACAATCGGAGATTTTTCTTACGATTATTTGGTTATTGCCATGGGATGTACCACAAATTTCTTTGGTAATAAACAAATTGAGGAATTATCATTCCCAATGAAATCCACAAACGAAGCTTTAACGCTAAAAAACAGATTGTTAACAAATTTTGAAAGTGCTTATTCTGCTGAGTCAGAAGAAGAATTAGAAGAAATTTTAAACATTGTTGTTGTTGGTGGAGGACCAACTGGAGTAGAACTTTCTGGTGCAATTGCACACATGAAAAAACACATTCTACCAAAAGATTATCCAGATTTAGATTTCTCTAAATTGAATATTTATTTGATTGAAGGAAGTCCTAATTTATTAGGACCTATGTCTGATTTAGCTCATAAAAAGTCTCACGAATATTTGACAAATATGGGAGTGCATATTTGGACAGAAGGACGAGTTACAGATTATGATGGAAAAACTATTTCCTTAGCTGACGGACGCACAATCAAAACAAAAAATTTAATTTGGTCTGCTGGTGTTACAGGAAACATTCCTGAAGGAGCTGTTTCTCAGGAAGAGTTACAAAGAGGTAACCGTTTTAAGGTAGATCGTACAAGTAAAATTATTGGAACTGATAACATATATGCTATTGGTGATATTTCTTGTATGGAAACACCTAAATACCCTCATGGACATCCTCAATTAGCACGCGTTGCTGGGGATCAAGCTATGAATTTAGCCAAAAATTTCAATAAAATTGGACAAGGTTTATCGGAAGATAAATTAGCTTTATTTGAATATCAAGATCCAGGCTCTATGGCTACAATAGGAAAACATAAAGCTGTTGTTGACTTACCTAAATTCTCTTTCTCTGGGCGTTTAGCATGGTTTACATGGATGTTCTTACACTTAATGTTAATCTTGACCGTTCGCAACAAACTGGCAATTTTCTTCAATTGGGCTCAAAATTATTTTACAAATGATTCATCATTACGTATTATTGTTCGTCCAACGAAAAAAGATTTTAGATTTAATTTGAAAGGTTATCGCCGTTTCCCAAAGAATCGTGATAAAGAAGTAGAAGCTTAATCAAAAAAGTATATCAATAAAAAACACCGCTAAAAATTTAGCGGAGTTTTTTTTATCTATAAATTGAAATTTTATTTTCTTGCAGAAGGTCTTCTCACTCCTGTTTTTACTCTTTCTGTTGTTGCTGATTTTGCATTTACAGCACCTTTTGCAGATTTGTTGTATAATTGAATGAAATCAAACAATCCGTCAAAATCACCCGTCAATGTTTTACCATTCGAAACTCTCAAAGCAAAGTTTGTAGACAATAAACTTCTGTTATAAGGATCAAAATAATTTTTTAAGTTAATAGATCCTGAAGAGAAATCTGTATCTAATAATGCAAATGTTCCTGAATTAAGAACTGGTACATAATTTTGCATAATAGGATCTTCGTAATATTCGATATAATCCAATCCTCTATCATTATTTTCTGTTACGTAAGTTCCATTAAAATTTAAATCACCTCTTTGAAAGATTTCTAAATACAAATAAGAGCCATATAATTTTCCATTTTTAGGAACCGGATTCGTCGATAACTCTACACTATAATAATATCCTCCATCTGCTTTTTCAATATCAGCTACAACTGCATTTCGAAGCGGAAATGATACACCATCATAATTGATTTGTCCAACATTAACAATTTCAGGTTCATAATAGCCATCATCATTATTCACACAAGATGTTAATGAGATAGACGAGACAGCTAACATTGCTAAAAATATAATTTTTTTCATAATTTCTAAATTTTCAAACTAATTATATTGCCAGTATTACAAATAGCGTGCTAAAAAATAACAACAACTAGTTTTAGCATAAAAAAAGTGTTACACAATCGTGTAACACTTTGATATTAAATAAAATATTTTTTAACAAAGAAAATTATCCTTTGATAATGATTTCCATTTTTTCTTGCTCTTCTAAAGCTAATTCCAAATCAACTAAGATACGTCCTGAATGTTCGTCAGCGATAATTTTTTTACGTTGAGCGATATCCATTTGTCTTTGTGGTGGAATTGTAAAGAAAGATCCCGCAGAAGCTCCACGTTGTACAGGAACAACAGCTAAACCATTTTTCACAGAATTTCTGATACGGCTGTAAGCGTCTAATAATCTTTGTTCGATTTTAGCAGAATATTCAGAAGATAATTTCAATAAATTACTTTCTTCTTTTTCTGTATCTTTTACAATTGTATCCAACTCAGCTTGTTTGTGAGATAAATGCTCTTTCATTGAATTTAATTTTGCATTAAATTCTTCAACTTGTGCATTTTTTTGAGAAATTTTAACTGTAAACTCGCGAATACGTTTTTCAGATAACTCAATTTCCAAACCTTGATACTCAACTTCTTTAGCTAAAGCATCAAATTCTCTGTTATTTCGTACGTTATCTTGTTGTTTCGTGTATTTTTTAATTAAAGCTTCAGCATTTTTGATTGCTTCTTTCTTCAATTTAATTTCTTCATCCAAACCTTTAGTTTCGTCAACTATTTTTTGGATTCTCGTTTCTAATTGTGCAACATCGTCGCTCAAATCTTCAACTTCTAAAGGTAATTCACCTCTTGTGTTTCTGATTTCATCTAAACGTGAATCAATTAATTGCAAGTCGTATAACGCGCGAAGTTTTTCTTCTACGCTTAGTTCTTTGATATTTTTTGTTTCAGACATAGTTAACAATAATTAACAGGATTGGTATTAATTCCAGAATTAAAGACCACAAAATTAGTAAATTTTTCTTTAAGATACGAAGTTATTAAGTTTTTTGTAAACTGTTCCGATTCAAAATGCCCAATATCTGCCAAAACAAGCTTATTTTCAGCAGTAAAAAAATCGTGATATTTCAAATCTGCCGTGATATAAATGTCCGCTCCAGCCGAAATTGCATTTTTTATTCCAAATGCGCCAGAACCTCCAAGTACAGCAACCTTCTTTATTTTTTTGTTTAATAATTTCGAATGACGAATAACGGGTGTATTCATTTGAGTTTTTAGATAATTGAAAAAATCGAGTTCTTCCATTTCATTTTCTAACTCTCCAATCATTCCAATTCCAATATAATTGTTTTGATTATTCAACGAAATAACAGAATATGCAACTTCTTCGTACGGATGATTTTTGAACAAAGCATTCATCACATCACCTTCCAAATGTTGCGGAACCACAACTTCTATTCGCGTTTCGTTTACTGTTTCCAGCTTACCAACTTCTCCAATAAAAGGATTTGCGCCATCAATTGGTCGAAAATTTCCTTTGCCTTCTATCGCAAAACCGCACGAATCGTAATTCCCAATTTTCCCTGCACCCGCTTCATACAACGCAGATTTCAATTGCTCAGCATGTTCTGTTGGAACATAAGTTATCAATTGTTTGATGGTTTGAGACTTTGGAATAAGAATTTTAGTATTCAATAAAGATAATTGTTCAGAAATTTTGAAATTAACACCAACTTTCGAATTATCTAAAGCCGTATGCGTTGCATAAATATTAATTCCATTTTTGATTGCTGTCATCACTGCTTTTTCAACATAATTTTTTCCGTTAAATTTCTTTAAACCAGAAAAAATAATTGGATGAAAACTCACAATCAAATTACAATTTTTCTCAATCGCTTCTTCCACAACTTCTGGGGTTGTGTCCAACGTTACCAAGATTCCTGTTACCTCATCATTGTAATCACCAACTAGCAATCCAACATTGTCAAAATCTTCTGCATACGCCAAAGGCGCTATTTCTTCCATCGCCAAAGCGACATCTTTTACTCGTATCATTTCTCTTTTAAAAGCAATTTTTCTGTAGGCAAATCATTTTCGATGCCTTTCCAATACGATTCAAAATTAAACTTTTCTAACAACTTTCTCGAAGCAACATTATCAGGATCGATAACAGCCATTACTTGCAAATCTGGAAATTTTTCTTTTGATTCTGCTAATAAATGTTCACAAATCATTGATCCAAAACCTTTTCTCCAAAATTCTTTTTTCAATAAATAACCTATTTCAAGTGAATTTTCGATGTGTTTGTTGTAAACCAATTTACAATCACCTAAAAGATTATCATTTTCATCATAAACTTTGAAAAAACCTAAATTTTCATCAACTTCTCCTTTTTCTAAAATTGAAGTGAATTTATGATTTGCTTGCTCTTCATTCAAACCTTTGCCAGAAATGTATTTCATCACTTCGTCGTCCTGAACAAGTTTAAAAAAGTTATTAAAATCTGTAGGTTTATATTTTTCGAACCGAATTTTCTTCATGAAATTTTGTTAATGCTTTTAATAAATTGATTTGATTAATCGTACGATTTAGATTTTGTTTTGGATAAGAAATCGAATAATAAATATCGTTTTCTAAATAATCTGCCAAAAATCTAACCGCTTGAATATAAATCACAATATACGCAACAAAATCCATATTATCAAGCTCGACAGGCGTTAACACATTTTTTAGGTGTTCTTGAAAACCATTTTTGACAGCCAAATAATAATCCGCCGAAAAACCATTTTCTCCATTTGGATCGTCTTCTGCTTTCAGATTTGCGTATGTACGAATCATATCTCCAAAATCGCACAAAATATTCCCTGGCATTATTGTATCCCAGTCTATCACAGCAATTGCTTGCGAATGATTATCATTATTAAATAAGAAATTACTAATTTTTGCATCAGCATGAACGACACGTTTTGGGAAATCTATTTCTAAGTATTTTTCAACTTGATATAGATTATCCAAAATATAAGCAACTTCTTCTTTCGTTTCTTCTAAACGCTCTATTGAAGCATTTTTCAATGCATTTTTGAAATCATTTACACGTTTATGATAATCTAAAAACCCGACAATCGAAGGATGAATTTCATCAACATTAACATCTAACAAATACGAATGAAATTCACTAATTGTTTTCGCCGCTTCATACGCTTGTTCCGCAGATTCCACTTTCTCAAAACAAATAGAATTTGGAATAAAAGAAGTCATTCGCCAAATTTCTCCATCTTCTTTTGCTAATAAATTTCCTTGCAAATCTTTTACAATTTCGATTACCGAATTTTGATACCCCTTTGATTTTAGATGACGAGAAATGATGTCAATATTGTTAGAAATTACTTCTGGTTGAGGAAAAACGTGCGTGTTTATTTTTTGTAAAATATATTTTTTTCCCTCGTACCCAACTTCATAAGTAGAATTAATCCAACCAGAACTGATTGGATTAATACTAACTTGATCTATATTTTCGAAATAATGTTTTAATATTTTCTCCATTATAATTTATGTCCAAAGTGAATTTGGATATTTTTGATCATTGATTAAATTGTGAATAGAATTTACTACAACTTCTCTGTCTTCTGGATAAGTCATTCCGAACCAATTGTCATCCGATTTTTCTACAATCACTTCCAATTGATCTTCTTTGATCATATCATTTACAACTTTCGGCAAGAAAAATTCTGCTTTCAATTGAGAAGCATTTTCGTGAAGAAATTCCTCAAATTTATCTTCTAATTTTCTAAAAATAGAAGGATGTAAAACGAAGAAATTCATCGATACAGTCGTATCTCCATCTAATGGTAAAACGTTATTATCTTCTTCGAAAACAATTTCTCCATTCTCGTTAGAATAGATATTTGTACGCTCTACTACATTCTCCAAATGACCGTTAGTTACTGTACAAACTCCGCGAGAAACAGAACCATTTTCGCTAATCGTATTGGCCAATTTGTACGCAACCATACCATAAGTATTTGCTGTAATTTTTTCGTTTTGAACCAATTCATTTGCTTTCTCAAATGCTTTACGACCATAAAAATCGTCTGCATTAATCACAATAAATGGATTATTTAAATGATTTTTTGTAATCATTAAAGCATGTCCCGTTCCCCAAGGTTTTTCTCTTTTTTCTATTGTATCGTAAATTCCTCTCGGAACAGAAGTATACGTTGTTTGGAGAACAAACTCAGCTGAACCTCCATTTTTTTCAATTAAATTTTGAAAATATTTTTTGGTTTCAACATCAAGTTGATCATTAATAATGAATACAAAATGTTTTATTCCGCAAGAAAAAGCATCGAAAATTGAATATTCCATCAACGTTTCTTTACTTGGTCCAATTGGATCAATTTGTTTTTGTCCTTTGTAGCGGCTTCCCATTCCACCTGCTAAAATGACTAATGATAAGGTTTTAGATTCCATAATCTTCTGTACCAAAAACTGGTTTTCTTGTTTTATATTTTCCTCTTGTAAAATCTGGCATTTCTTGAGAAGCACCATTTCCTTCGATAGATTTTTCACTTAATGGTGTTACTGCATACCAAGTTGCTAAATCGTATACATCGAATGGGAATTCTTTGTTTGCTTTAATACACTCGATAAAATCATTCATTAAGAAGAAATCCATTCCTCCGTGTCCTGCTCCTTCTGCTTGAGTTTCGTATTTTTTCCAATATGGGTGATCGTAAGTTTTTAAATGATCTTCTGAACTCGCCCATTTGTGAGAATGTTTCATTTCATCTTCGAAATAAATGAAACCTTGACTAAATCCTCCAGAACCGATATCTTGCCAAATACCATCAGTTCCTTGAATACGGAAACCTAAGTTATATGGACGCTGTAAAGATGTATCATGTGTTAATAGGATTGTTTCTCCGTTCTCACATTTTAACATTGTTTGAACAATATCTCCTTGTTTAAATTTAACCTTTGCATTTGGATGATCTGCACCTCCATTCTTCACGATATAATCAGTTAAACCTGCTTGTTGAGAAGCCATAGAAGTTAAGTGTGTAATTCTATTTCCACGGTTAACATCCATCATTGTACCAATTGGTCCTAAACCATGCGTTGGATATAATTCTGCATTACGTTTTACATAATGATTTGTACGCCAAGCAGCTTCAGAGAAACCTTTGTCTCCAAATTCAACTCCACCACCATAAGGTTGTTTACCATCATTGAATAATACATTTCTTAAATCGTGTTGGTAACCACCTTGTCCATGAACAATTTGACCAAACATTCCTTTACGAACCATATTCATTATAGCCATCACATCGCGACGGTAACAAACATTCTCCATCATAAATACAGGAACTTTGGTTTTTTCATAGGTATCTACGTAATCCCAACATTCTTGCAAATTCATTGCTCCACACACTTCTAAACCAACAATTTTACCAGCATTCATTGCTGCAATTGTTTGCTCAGCATGAAACTCCCATGGCGTAGCTATAATTACAGCATGAATTTTCTTATTCTTATATAATTTTTTATATCCATCTAAACCTTTAAAATACTCTACAGGTTTTTTCTTGTATTTCGCAAAAATTTTGTTCGAACGATCAATCATTCGTTGATCTGGTTCAGCGATCCCAACGACTTCTACATCATTTCTTTTTAACAATTCATCTAAATGTACCTGTCCTCTCATTCCACAGCCAACAATTCCTACTCTCACTTTATCAATTTTTGATGAAAAATCAAATAATGAATCTGGTGATACTAATGCTACCGTAGATGCTGCAGCAGTCGATTTAATAAAATTTCTTCTGTCCATAGTTGTATTTAATTGTTTGCTTTATTTTTTAAAAATGCAAAATATGAAAAAAAATCAATAAAACTTTCTGCTTATCAGTAAAATTAGTAGGTTTTAGGCGAATCCTTAGGAATTACTATAATAAATTCTGTCGTAGTAACATTTTCGTTTTTTGATTTAATTGCAGATAATTTTTCATTTAAATCTTCACTTTCTAGAATTTCAATTACAGCGATTTTGAGCTCAGGTCGAAAATATTTCAAATACCAATAAATTCCGCCATAATTTTTAGAATGATAATCACCATTGTAATGAATAAATAGATTATTTTTCTTCAAATTATTCAAAATTGATTCTGACATAGTAGCATCCTTTGTAGCTTGTGCTGCAACAAACTGTTTTGCCTTCACTCCAGCGTGATCTCCCATCATTCTTATCATTTCAGGATAACCAGGCGCATCATAATCTATGGTAATAGGAAGTTTCGCAATATAAGCTTTCTCATTGTTAGAAATAGTATCCAAAGATTCAAGCCCATTCTTAGCAACATACGAAGCATATTTGCGCGTTACATTAGTCGCTATAAAATCTAAATTCTTCTCTTTTGCAAAATCTACAAGCGGTTTATAATCTGTTTTGTAATTATTCCAAAGCTTTGTACTCTTTTGAAATTCTTCATCCGTCGTTTTACCTTTCAAATAATTCGTTAAATCATTTTGTTGATGACGCTCGAACATTTCTGCTCCGAGTATCAATTGATTTCCTTTTATCTTATACAATTCTTTTGTCGTTTGCAATTGCAACCAATGATTTACTGCATTATTATGATGTTCGCCAAATAAAACCACATCATATTTCGCTAATTCTTTAATCATTTTATCAAAATCAACCTTCTTTTCTTGTTGATTATAAATTTGATAAATTTTTCCGTTTTGCGCTTTAGCCTGAATTGTAAGTACAATTAATAAGGTATAAAGTATCGTTCTCATGTTATTTAAATTAATTCTAAATTGTAACAAATTAACGAAAAACTCTACATATAAAGAAAACAAATTCAACTACTATGAATAAAGTTCTTGAAATTAATCAACTTACAAAAAAATTTGGCAGTTTTACAGCGGTCAACAATGTCACTTTTTCGGTAGAAAAAGGAAACGTTTATGGATTACTTGGTCCAAACGGAAGTGGAAAATCGACAACATTAGGAATGATTCTTAATGTGATCAATCCTACAGCGGGTTCATGGAAATGGTTCGATAAGGAACCAGATAACGATTCGTTGAAAAAAATTGGAGCAATTATCGAAAGTCCAAAATTCTATCCTTATTTATCAGCAGAAAAAAATCTTGAAATTGTTGCGGATATTAAAGAAGTTAATTACGCAAAAATTGACGAAAAGCTTGAATTAGTCGGATTACTTTCTCGTAAAAAAGATAAATTTCAACAATATTCGTTGGGAATGAAGCAACGTTTGGCTATTGCGGCTGCGTTGTTAAATGATCCTGAAGTGTTGATTTTAGACGAACCTACAAATGGTTTAGATCCGCAAGGAATTATTCAGATTCGTGAATTGATTATTAAAATTGCACAACAAGGCACAACAATTATTTTAGCAAGCCATTTATTGGACGAAGTAGAAAAAGTATGTTCGCATGTGGTGGTTCTTAATCAAGGTAAAATGCTTTATGCGGGTTCTGTAGATCAAATGAATTCGAGTTTTGGAAGCATTGAAGTTGCTGCGCAAAATATGGAAAGTTTGGAATATACATTAAAAACGTTCTCATTCGTTTCGAAAGTTACCAAAGAGAATAACAAACTTTTTGCTGTTTTATCAGAAGAAAAAGATCCTGCAGAAATCAACAAAATGCTTTATGAACAAGGGATTATCGTAAATCATTTGGTAAAACGTAAAGAATCTTTAGAACAACAATTTTTCCAATTAATCCAAAAACAGAACTAACATGAAAAGATTATTTAGCATAGAATGGAATAAATTATTCTACAACAAAGGAACACGAATTTTCATTATTTTATACTTCGTGATGATTCTGTTAATGGGAATTACGTTGCCAAATTTCAAACCAAATATGAATGGAATTGAAGTTGATTTAATCAAATTGGGAGCATTAGAGTTTCCTGTAATTTGGCATAATATTACGTGGTTAATTGGTTTTGGAAAATTCTTTTTAGCTATTATTGTCATTAATAATATTACCAACGAATATTCTTTCGGAACTTTCAAACAAAATACAATTGATGGTTTATCGAAAACAGAGTTTCTTAACACTAAAGTTTTGATGAACGTTGTGATAACATTGATTTCTACATTTTTAGTTGGCGTTTTAGTTTTTGCATTAGGTTCTATTTTTAGCGAAAAATTTGATTTTGTAAACGGAATTGAATTCTTAGGTGGATATTTCGTCGAAATCTTCGCTTACATTGTTTTCGCCATGTTTTTATCATTTTTATTAAAGAAAAGTGCTTTTGCGATTTTATCTTTAATTGTTTTGAATATTATAGAATCTGTTGCTAAAGTTGTTGAATTTTTAGTGCGTTTTGGTAAAAATCCTCCAAAAAATCCTGAAGAAATTAAAATCTTAACTAATTATTTACCACTAAACTCAAACGGAAAAATAGTTGATTATCCTTCTGTAGATATACAAAAAGCGATTATGGAAGGAAAATTATTTGTTGCGGATCATTTACAATGGGAATATTTTGCTGCAAATGTTTTCTACATCATTTTATTTCTTGGTTTATCCTTATTAATTATCAAGAAAAGAGATTTATAAATTATAACGTTTCATAAAAACAAGAAAACCTCCAAATTTGGAGGTTTTCTTGTTTTTATGAATTCATCTTATCGTTAATGCTTAAATTTATTTTTCTTGACAAATTGTAGAAAATTCATATACATGTTTCTCTAAATCTCTCCAAGAAATATCACTTTTATATTTATCTACTAACGTTTGACATGACTGATACATTGGAATAAAAGCGTCTTTGTAATCAGACTTCTCTATTTTATACGCTGTTTCTCCATCTTTTGAAATATAATAAGATTTATCAATTCATCCAGCAACTTTAATACCTCCAAAACCTAAAGAAGTCGTTTCACCTGCATAAGGATCATGATATACTTTGATTGTAGAACTGAAATCTGGATTTAGAAGTTGCATTAACATATTCGTTCTTTTTTTCTTAACCATAACAGGAACATTCTCAAAATAAACATATCCTTGACCAGTCAAGGCATTATTCAATCTTTTATCTGCATAATTATTCACTTCATGTAATGCTTCTGACATTTTTGTAAGTTTATTCAACTTTGTTGGCATCAAATACATCGATTTAACTTGTTCGGGCTTCAGTTTTATCTTTTTATTATTACCATCTTTAATTACAATTTCCTCTATCAAACCTTTTTTTCGGTCAATATCATCTACAGTTCCTTGTAATTCTGTACCATCTGCTAATGTTAAATAAACAATTTCTTTATGCGAAAATGCATCTGATGGTTGTAAAAACTCTTGTCCAAAAGCAATCCCTCCTAATAGGATTGCTAAAAAAGTAGTCTTTTTCATAATTAGATTTATTATATAGTTGATTATAAGTTATATCAACAAATATAATCGAATTAATATTTGTTTTACATTTTTTTATTATTCTGATTTTATTTTTAATAATCATAAAACGGAATTATAACAATTCATCAACAAAATATGCACATTGAAAATAAATAATTCATTTAAATTTTGCAGTTTTCTTCTTCAAAGCAATTTACAATATCAGTTGTTTGTTTATCTTTGCAACTATGCAAATGACAAATTTCGAAGAGTTAAAAACTCTTTTAAAATCAACACCAAAGAAAATTGCAATTCTACCGCACAAAAATCCTGATGGAGATGCGATAGGTTCTACATTGGCGATGTATCATTATTTGAATAAATTGGGACACACGTGTAACATTGTTTCACCAAACGATTTTCCGAAGTTCCTAAAATGGATGCCTTCAGCAAAAGATATTGTAATTGCAGATTACCGACCAAAAGTTGCCGAAGCAATTATACATCAAGCTGAGTTGATTTTTATCTTAGATTTTAATACTGTAAAACGAATTGATGACTTAGGAAACTGGGTTGAACGTTCGAAAGCGCCAAAAATATTAATCGATCATCACCGCGAACCAGATACATTTGATTTTATGTATTCGGATATCGAAATGCCAGCGACTTGTCAAATGGTTTATAATTTTATCGAAGCGATGAATGATTTGGATAAAATTGACAAAGGCATTGCTGAATGTATTTATACTGGAATAATGACGGATACAGGTGGATTCCGTTTTCGTAATACATCGGCAGATACGCACAGAATTGTGGCAGAATTGATTGATAAAGGTGTAGAAGTTGACAAAGTGACTTCGTATGTTAACGATTCGCAAACGCAAGGACGTTTAAAATTGTTATCATTAACCCTAAATAATCTAACTTTTTTACCAGAACATCGTACAGCTTTCATGTTCTTAAAACGCGAAGATTTATTAGCAAATGGTTTTCAAAAAGGAGATACAGAAGGTTTTGTAAATTATGGTTTGAGTGTAGAGAATTTTATCTTTTCTGTAATTTTTATTGAAGATACACATCATAATTTCATTAAAATTTCGTTACGTTCTAAAGGTGATTTTGATGTGAATGAATTTTCTCGCAAACATTTTAATGGCGGTGGTCATATGAATGCGGCTGGAGGTCGTTCGGATATGAATATGGAAGAAACAATTGCTTATTTCCAATCACTTTTACCAGAATATCAAGAAAAATTAGCTAGTATCGTTATCTAATGAAAAAAGTTATTTTATTCACTTTCGCTGTTTTTGCGTTAATGAGTTGTGATCAAAAAGTGATACAATATCCCGTTTCATATTCTAATGATGATTTTATGAAACGTTCGCAAGAGCGTGGAAAATTATTGCATCAAGAAGAATTGCAATGGTTTGATGATTATATGAAAACATCTGACCTAAAATTTGTTAAAACGAGTTCGGGTTTTTGGATTTCGAATAGTGGTCAACGAACAGCTCAAACAGCTAATAATGGAGATTATATCGAATTTGAATATCAAGTAACTGATATCGAAAACAACATTTTATATTCGTTTAACGATAATAAAATTCAGAAAATAATTTTAGGAAAAGCTGATATTGTGAGAGGTTTACAAGCTGGTTTACAATTAATTCCTGAAGGTGAAACTGCTAAATTATTGTTACCTTCGTTTTTAGCTTATGGAGGTTATGGCGATACGCAAAAAATTGCGCCAGACTCGCCTATTATTATGGATGTAAAAGTTTTGAAAATAAAAAAACACTAATAAACACAAAGACTGTAAAGTTAAAATGAGAAAAATATTATTAATCTTAACTGTCATCACTACCCTTGTTAGTTGTGGCGTTAAAATTCCAAAATCGATGAGTAAAGAAGAATTTAAAAGTTTAGAAGACGGATTGTATGCAAAAATGACAACAAATCATGGTGCAATGACAATCAAATTATACGAAGAAGAAGCGCCAATGACGGTTGCTAACTTTGTTGGATTAGCAGAAGGTACAAAAGAAAATAAAGCAAAAGCAAAAGGAGTTCCTTTTTATGATGGAATCATTTTTCACCGTGTGATCAAAGATTTCATGATTCAAGGTGGAGATCCAGACGGAATTGGTACAGGTGGACCTGGTTACGATTTCGAAGATGAGTTTGAACCAACTTTAAAACACGATAAAAAAGGTGTTTTATCTATGGCAAATTCAGGACCAGCTACAAACGGTTCTCAATTCTTCATCACAGAAGTTCCTACACCATGGTTAGACGGACGTCACACTATTTTCGGACAAGTTGTAGAAGGTTTAGATGTAGTTGATTCTATTGCAAATGTAGAAAAAACGCCAAGTGATAAACCAGTTGTTCCAGTTGTAATTGAGAAAGTAGAAATCGCTCGTAAAGGTGATAAATATGCTAAATACAACGGAGCTGAAGCATTTGAAGCTGCAAAAGCAAATCACGCAAAAAAACAAGCTGAAGCTGAAGCGAAAGCAAAAGCTGAAAAAGATGCAGAAATTGCTCGTCAAAAAGAATTAGAAGCAAAAGCTCAATCAACTCCTTCTGGATTAAAATATGTAATTTTAGAAGAAGGTAACGGAGCAAAACCAGTTCAAGGAGATCCAATTCAAGTACATTATACTTTACGTTTAAACGATGGTGAAAAATTAGATTCTTCTTACGATCGCAATCAACCATTAGATGCTACAGTTGGTGTAACAGGATTAATCCAAGGTTGGATGGAAGCATTAACAATGTTCAACAGAGGTTCTAAAGTTTTCTTAATTATCCCTGCTGAATTAGGTTACGGATCAAGAGGTGCTGGAGGTGTTGTACCACCAAATGCAACTTTATATTTTGATATGGAAGTTTTAGATAAATAATTTATCTATTCAAAATAAGTAGAAAAGCCACTCAAATTGAGTGGCTTTCTTTTTGTCTACATTTTTGAAATAACTATTTTACCATTCTCAATTTACAACCAGCTACTACGAAAAAATTGTAAACTTTAACTCCTATTAGTGTTTCATGAAAAGACAATTTAAAAACAATTTAAATAATTACAATTCAATATTTTAATACAATTCACTCCACATACTTGGAATGCGACTGATAAGCAAACTAATCAAGTTAGAGCTAGTTTTATACAAGATATTCATCATTATTTTGGATGGTATAATAACGTAATCGAACTTTGACAAATAAATAAGGTGTTGAAAATCTGGCGAATGAAATTGCGAAAAAGTTCAAAGATTACAAAATCATTCTTTTCTGAATATAATGCAGAAACTAATCTTAAAAGAAAAATCATTTCAGATAAAATTATTTGGAACTATGATACAAAATATAAAACTTCTCAAAAAGAAGCCACTACGAAAGATATTCATGTGGAACTTTAATGAGAAATAATATAATAAAAAAGGCTTAAAATTAATTTTTAAGCCTTTTTCAAAATAATCATATAAGTTATTTCCAAATATATTTTTCACCTAACCCTAGTGTAGATTTTATAATATAATTACCTTCATCATTTTTCTCTGTAAGAACTAAAATTGGATAATATTCTCCAGCAGGTACTAGTTTTGTAATGTTAGAAGTAAAAGTTAGCTTTTCTGCCTTAGTATTTCCAGAAATCGGAAATATATCGAAGTTTAATAATTCAAAACCATCTATTTCTTTTGCATCTGAAATATTTTGTTTTGAAAAATAAACCAATAACTTTAACTTATTTGTTGGTTTTGACCCTAAATTTTGAATAGAATTATTGATTCCATCTACGGTAACCATCAAAGTATTAAAATCAATTTCTAACTTCCAAACGCCTGATAATTTTACTTTTCTATTTGCATTTTCTATATCTAAAGAACTCTCAACAGGTGTGTATATATCTGATAAAGTAGCGTCTATATTCTTTGTAGAAGCTAAAGTATTATCATTTGTAACCTGAGGTAATTCTACATTCTTTACAACTTTATCAATTAATATATTATTAGATTCTAAAGAAATTTTATTACTCAAAACTTTATAATTCAAAATAGAACCAGATTCTTTTTCTTTCAATAACAAAATTGGTGTATAATCTCCTTGTGATAAGGCTTGTACATCAGATCCTTTGAATGTTACAATCACATTATTGAAACTAGTTCCGTTACCTTCTAAATTCCCTAATTGTGCATTTGTATTGATTTTATTCGGTAAATTATATAAATCTACAGATGTTTTTGATGGAGCAAAATATAAATCAAGAAATAAAGTCTGACTTGTTTTGTTTGAATAATTTGTCAATTTTCCTCCAGAAATTTTATAGTTAGATGTATTTCCGTCGTTAGAAATTTTCCATATTCCTTCAAAAGAATAATCTTTATTAATCGTTGTTGGTAAATTAGTAATGTTTATACTATCTTGTTGAGCAGCAACAAAACTACTCGCCATAACAGTTGTGGTTAAAAATAGTTTAGTAAAAATATTCATAGGTTATATTTTAAGCTTTCTCACAAAAATAAGAATTTTATTTACAAAAAGTGTTTAAAATCGGATATTTTAAAATTTATATGCAAACTATTAATTTTTGATTAATTAATTTTGCGTCGAATTATAGAATCATGACTAAAATATCACCAAAAGATACAGACCAGTTTGACAATTTTGTTCACAAAGAAACAACGACATTTGAAGATTTAACTGTTTTCGATCGCAATAATTTGGCACCAATATCTATTGATAATCAATTTGGTTTAATAGATAAAGAAGGAAATGTAATTATTCCGTTCGAATATCAAAAACTTGTACTTACAACTGTTAATGCCTACAGCGCACAAAAAGATAATAAGTGGGGAATTATAACAAAATCTAACCAAATTTTGATTCCGTTCGAATATGATTTAACAAGTGATTTTATTGAAAATATTTGTGCTGTAAAAAAAGATGGAAAATGGGGGTTTATTGATTTATTAAATCAAGTTGTGATTCCGTTCGAATATGATGGTTGTACAGATTTTAGAGCTGGTTTAGCTGGAGTTGAAAAAGATAGAAAATGGGGAATGATTGATAAAAATAATCAGTTAATTATAGATTATCAATACGAATATTTAACGCCAGTTGATCAAAATTTTGCCACTTTTGGAGAAGCTACTTCACTAAAAATTGAGCGTCCAGATATATTAGCTTATTTTCCATATTTCTTATCAAAAGAGAATTATTTGATGCATTTTGGTTTAATTTCAACAAAAAACGAACAAATTTTAGGTCCAATTTCTGAATTACCAATTTTAGAAAGTTTCGAAAATCAAGCTATTATTCGTCAAAATTATCAATTAGGTTACTTAAAAGATGGAAAAAATTTTGTGAAATTTGAACAATTTACAATCGATCCTTACGAAGAAAAAATCTTAACTCAATTAGGAGTGATGAAATAAAAAAAGAGCTTTTCTGAAAGCTCTTTTTTATTATCTATTGTTTTGGTTTGTATTGCATATGTTCATGATTTTCGCTCATCAACATTTTTTCCCCTACCACTTCAAAACCTTTTCTTTCGTACAATTTCTTTGCATTTGGATTTGTAAAATCGACCAATAAACCTAAAGTTTTGCCTTGCTTATTTCCTATTCCATCAATCAAATAATCCAATATTTTAGAACCTATTCCTTTTCCTCTAAAATCTTCAGAAACTGCAATTGTGTCAATATATATTTCACCTGCTTGTGTTTCATCTTGCGGATGAATAATTTGGTTATAATCATTTTTCAATAATTCTAGAACTGGTTTTCGAAGTTCTTCTAATTTTCCTCCATCATAAAAAGTTGTTGTTCCAGCAAATTGATTATCATATTCTACAACAACTGTATTTTGATAACTATATTGATTTTCTTCTTGTTCAATTAATTTTTTCAAGAAGTTAACTCCTTCTTCATAATCTGTTTTTCCAATAAAATCATAAACGATTTTATCCATCGCTAACATCATCAATCTTGCAATTGATAACGCATCTGTCTTTGTTGCTTCTCTAAAATTTAACATAAAAAATAGCCTTGAGATTTCTCAAGGCTAAGTTAGCAATAATTATTTTGAAATTATTTCGCTTTTAATTTATCTAACGTATTGTTATATCCTTCTTTTGCTTTTTCTCCAGCTTCTTTCGCTTCTGCTTTCACATCTTTTGCAGCTGCATTGATATCAGCTTTTGCATCTACTTTATCTACAGTATTATTCACTCCATCTTTTACATCTTGCGCAGCATTATTTACAGCAGCTTTTGCATCAATCCACGCTTTATTAGCATCGTCATAAGCTTTTTGTGCAGCTTCTGTTGCAGCTTTATCACCTTTCGCTTTTGCTTCATCTAAAGCTTTTTTTGCTTCGTCTACTTTCGCTTTTGCATCAGTTTCTGATAATGTAGTTGTTGTAGTTGTCGTTTCTTTGATAACAGCCGTAGAATCATTAGCTAATGAATCTACAGTTACATTAGTTTCAGTTGTTTTTGAAGTTTCTTGTTTACAAGAAGTAGCAAATGATAATGAAGCAACTGCCACTAATACAAATAATTTTTTCATAGTTGTTTATTTAATTGTTTTAATAATAGAATCAATTCTAACAATTTTAATACCAAATTGCGAACGATTATTGAATTAAAATTAAATCTTTTCAGAAAATAAAACAAGATTTTTATAAATAATTATTGATTAGAAGCACTTAACATACGATCATTTCCAGAAATATCTTTGTGAATGATTACATTTTGATAAAACTTTTGGAATAATTGTTTTGTTTCTTCTCCCAAATATTGATTGATTTCGCAATAAATTTTTCCATTCTCTTTCAAATGATTTTTAGCAAAATCTATTACTCTTTCATAAAAAATTAAAGCATCATCATTTTCAACAAAAAGCGCCAAATGAGGTTCAAAATTCAAAACATTTTGATGCATTTCTTCTTTTTCAAGATTTCGGATATAAGGTGGATTTGAAATAATTACATCAAATTTCTGGTTTAATTGAATATCCTCCAGTAAATTATTGTGATAAAAATTTATATTAACTTTTAAATTTTCAGCATTTGATTGTGCTATTTTCAATGCATTTTCAGAAATATCTAATGCTGAAACATTTGCATTTGGAAATAATTTTGCCAACGAAATAGGAATACATCCTGTTCCTGTTCCTAAATCAATCATAGAAATATCTTGATTTTGAGCATAATCATTTCTAATTAATTCAACCAATTCTTCCGTTTCTGGACGAGGAATTAATGTATGTTCATTCACAAAAAAGAAATCGTTATAGAAAAAAGCTTTTCCAGTAATATGTTGTATCGGTTGACCTTTTTTTAATTGTTCTAAATCTGATAAAATTTCAGTCGTTAATTCAATTTCATCTCGGCTAGATAAATCAAGATTCAACTTATCTTCTACATAAATCATGAAAATATGAGAAGCTTCTTCTTTATCATATAGTAATTGCAATTTATCTAAAAACAATTGTTTTAGCTTAACTAAAGTCATTCTGTTAAATTTTTGTAAAGTTAGATTTTATTAATTGAAAGTGCACGATTCTTGATTTCTAAAAAAGTAACCAAAAAATAAATCACAATGAAAATGAATAAATTATTATGTGCTGTTACAATGTTATTTATTAGTCACCTTTCTTTTGCGCAGATAGAAATTGATGGAAATAATAAAAAACTAACATTAGATTGTAAGGGACAAAAAGTAGAAGTTGGCGGAAGTGGACATGTGATCAATTTGAAAGGAGATTGTACCAAAGTTGAAATCATGGGAACAAATAATACAATATCTGTTAATGGATTAACTTCTGCTGAATTAGCTGGCGAAGGAAATACATTATATTATCGTAAAGCATTATCTAAAAATGGTAAATTACCTCAAATAATTGAGGGAAACAACAATACAATTATCAAAAAGCAGTAAAAATCTTTTCATTTATTATGTCTTTAATAGTTAGAATCTCTTTCTTAATTGTATTATTAAAGAAAGGGATTCTTTATTATTTTAATGTTTAACCCAACTTCATATCACCGTCTTTTATCCAGTTTTTCTTTTTCATAAAAATGTAAATTAAATATGAAATAATTGCTGGAGCAATGATTTGCAAAATCAAGATTGACGTTAATATATATGATGTATCGTATTTCGATTTCATAGCATTGAAAGTTCCTATTTGTCCAACCAAACCACAAGAACCCATCCCCGATTCTAGAGCTGTATTTTCCATATTGAAATAAATAATTGCAATTGGACCTATAATCGCTGAAGCTAAAGTTGGTGGAATCCAAATTTTCCAATTTTTATAAATGTTCGGAACCTGTAACATACTTGTCCCTAATCCTTGTGCTAAAACACCTTTCAAACCATTATCCTTAAAACTGATTGTAGCAAATCCAATCATTTGTGCACAACAACCTATTGTTGCAGCTCCAGCTGCTGAACCGTCTAATTCTAACATTAGACACAAAGCAGCTGATGAAATTGGTAAAGTCAAAACCATACCGACAATTACAGCAATTACAACTCCCATTATCAAAGGATTAGAATCGGTTGAAAATATAATTATTTCACCAATCCATTTCATCATTTGTTGAACAGAAGGACCAATGATTTGTGCTAAGATTACTCCAACCAAAACAGTAATAATCGGTGTAATTACAATATCTATACGTGTTTCGCCTGCTACCATTTTTCCCACTTCAACCGCTACAATTGTCGCTATAAAAACACCTAAAGGTCCACCTAATTGATATGCTGCAATTCCTATAACTGCTGACGAAAATAACACCAATTGAGGTGCTCGTAAACTATAAGCAATAGCCAATGCTATCGCAGGTCCTGTCGCTTGATTCGCAACTGGCCAAACAATATCAGTTAAAAAAGAAATATCTAACTCTTCACCAATAGTTTTCAAAATTGTACCAACCAATAAAGTCGCAAATAAACCATAAGCCATTGCGCCCATTGCATCGATAAAATATCGTTTTGCAGAAATTTGTATATCTTTTTTGAGTAGGAAATCTTTCATGAATTAATTATTCTAGTACAAAGATGAAATAAAATGTTGTATTTATTTTTATTATATTTAATAACTAATCAACTACCTAAGAAAAATGAAAATCAACATATATTTAACATTATCAATATTCTTAACTATAATTTCTTGTCAAAAAGAAGATAAAATTTCCGCAAATTTAGATTCTCCTCAAAGGATTATAACTACTCAAGTAAAAGATACTATTAAATCGTTAAACATTTTTTATTCAAATAAAAACAATAATATATTAAGAGTTTTTGTTCCAAATAAAAATCAAACTAATTCATATTTTTATTCAGATACTGCAATCGTTTTGAAAATTGAATCTATTTCAAGTTCTAACAAACGAAAATTAGTTGATTTATTACATTTAGATTGGACATATTTAACAATCGATAGCGCAAGTATTAATGTAAAAACTTTTCAGAATAAACCTTTTTTATTTTTTTCAGCTAAAACTGATTATATGGGTAGAGCAGTCAATATAAAATCTGTCTATTTTTTGGATGATTAACACGAAAAACATAAAAGAGAATTATAAGCTCACCTACACTGGTTACTTATCTCCTATTTGTGATGAATGTATCAAAGGTGATTTTGAAAAAAATAATCTCCCTAAAGAAATAGAAAATAGTTTATTAGATTTTGCCAAAACTTCAAGTTTAATATTAAAAAAAACGAATAAAAAAGAAGATACTTATAAAGATTATGAAGATAAATGGCAAATGGATAATAATCTAGATGGACATTTCGGAGCAGGAAATCTTGAACCACTACATAAAATTTATTCAACTTATTACAAAGAGAATTTATTTAAAATTGGAGGTGGTTCTTCTACAAAAATTGAGAATGATGATTATATTATTAATTCTTATTTTAGAGGTAATTTGATTGGATATGATAAAAATAAAAAAGTATACTTTCCAATTCTTGTCGAAAGCTGTAGTTATTCATGCGATAAAAAAATTGAGTTTGTAAATTCAAATACAATCAAAATAGAATACGAAGATTCAACTGAATATGAAATTGATTTATCAAAAATAATATTCAAATAAAAAAACCTCCGCCAAAATTTAGCGAAGGTTTTTACAATATTAAAAAATTATATTTCTTACATATTTCTACGATACTGCCCACCTACTTCGAACAAGGCAGAAGTAATTTGCCCTAACGAACAAACTTTGGTAGCTTCCATCAAAACTTCAAAAATATTTTGGTTGTTAACAGCTGCTTGTTGCGCATCTTCCAATGCACTTTCAGCTTGTTGTTCATTAATTTTATTCAAATTTTCTTTAGTGTGAATTTGGAATTGTTTTTCTTCCTCTGTCGCACGAATTACCTCCGCAGGCACCACGGTTGGCGAACCTTTTGAACTTAAGAACGTATTTACACCAATAATTGGGAACGTTCCGTTGTGTTTCAATGTTTCGTAATACAATGATTCTTCCTGAATTTTAGAACGTTGATACATCGTTTCCATTGCTCCTAAAACACCTCCACGCTCTGTAATACGATCAAATTCTTGTAAAACTGCTTCTTCAACTAAATCTGTTAATTCTTCTATTATAAACGAACCTTGAATTGGATTTTCGTTCTTTGCCAAACCTAATTCTTTGTTGATAATCAACTGAATAGCCATTGCACGACGAACCGATTCTTCTGTTGGCGTTGTAATTGCTTCATCATACGCATTGGTGTGCAATGAGTTACAGTTGTCGTAAATTGCATATAAAGCTTGCAAAGTTGTACGAATATCATTGAAATCAATTTCTTGTGCGTGTAACGAACGACCCGAAGTTTGAATATGGTATTTTAACATTTGCGCTCGTTCATTAGCTCCGTATTTATTTTTCAAGGCTTTTGCCCAAATTTTACGTGCCACACGACCAATTACCGAATATTCTGGATCGATACCATTCGAGAAGAAAAACGATAAGTTTGGCCCAAACGCATTGATATCCATTCCGCGAGATAAATAATACTCAACATACGTAAAGCCGTTTGCTAATGTAAACGCTAACTGCGTAATAGGATTCGCTCCTGCTTCTGCAATATGGTAACCCGAAATAGAAACCGAATAGAAATTACGTACATTTTGATTGATGAAATACTCTTGCACATCCCCCATTAAACGCAACGCAAATTCAGTTGAGAAAATACACGTATTTTGTGCTTGATCTTCTTTTAAAATATCTGCCTGAACCGTTCCACGAACTTGAGCTAACGTATTTTTCTTAATTTCAGCATACACATCCGCAGGTAAAACTTGATCTCCCGTTACACCTAAAAGCATCAATCCTAAACCATCATTTCCTTCTGGTAAATCGCCATTATAACGAGGTCTTTCCAAACCTTTATCTTCATAAATAGCTTTGATTTTTGCTTCAATTTCAGCTTCTAAACCATTTTCTTTGATGTATTTCTCACAATTTTGATCAATCGCGGCATTCATAAAGAAACCTAACAACATAGGTGCTGGTCCATTAATCGTCATCGAAACCGAAGTTGCTGGATGCGATAAATCGAAACCAGAATATAATTTCTTCGCATCATCTAAACAACAAATCGAAACTCCGGCATTACCGATTTTTCCGTAAATATCAGGACGATGACCAGGATCATTTCCATACAATGTTACCGAATCAAACGCTGTAGACAAACGCTTTGCAGGCATTCCTTTCGATACATAATGGAAACGACGATTGGTTCTTTCCGGACCACCTTCACCAGCAAACATACGCGTTGGATCTTCGCCTTCACGTTTGAAAGGATATAATCCTGAAGTAAATGGAAACTCTCCCGGTACATTTTCTTGTAAAACCCAACGTAAAATATCGCCCCAAGCTTCGTACTTTGGCAACGCAATTTTTGGAATTTGTAAGTGTGATAAAGACTCAGAATGTGTCTGAATTTTAATTTCTTTATCACGCACTTTAAATGTATAAACTGGATTTTTATATTTATTTACCTTTTCATCCCAAGTCGTAATTACTTCCCAGTTGAAAGGATCTAAATTCATTTTTAATTTATCAAATTCAGCTAAAAGAACTTTAACCAAATCAGCATTATCAGTTCCAGAAATATCAATCCCGTGTTGAGAAATCGTTGGCGTTTTTCCAGAAAGTGTTTCAATTGTTTTAAAGAAACCATATAGTTTTTGAGCAACATCTCTCTGCGCATTTGCACGCACATCATATCCACGATTATTCTCTGAAATCTCAGACAAATAGCGCGTTCTTGAAGGTGGAATAACAAAAATCTTTTCAGACATTTCTTTTGTAATTTGAAAAGATGATTTCAAATCGGCACCTGTTTTTTCAACAACTTTATCAATGATTGATTTGTATAATTGATTGGTTCCTGGATCGTTAAATTGAGAAGCAATTGTACCAAAAACTGGCATTTCATCAGGATTTACATCCCACAAATTATGATTACGTTGATATTGTTTTTTTACATCGCGCAACGCATCTAAAGCACCACGTTTATCGAATTTGTTAATCGCAACAATGTCAGCGAAATCTAACATATCAATCTTTTCCAATTGCGTTGCAGCACCAAATTCCGGTGTCATAATGTACAATGAAGCATCAGAATGATCTAAAATTTCGGTATCTGACTGACCAATTCCAGAAGTTTCTAAAATAATCAAATCATATTTCGCTGCTTTCAACACCTGAATTGCTTCCTCTACATATTTAGATAACGCTAAATTTGATTGACGAGTAGCCAACGAACGCATATAAACACGAGGATTGTTGATAGAATTCATACGAATACGATCGCCTAACAAAGCGCCACCTGTTTTCTTTTTTGATGGATCAACAGAAACCAAGGCAATTGATTTTTCAGGAAAATCAATCAAGAAACGACGAACTAATTCATCAACCATCGACGATTTTCCTGCTCCACCTGTTCCCGTAATTCCTAAAACTGGTGCAGATTTATCAGCTACTTTATCGAAATCAAATGCTTTTAAAAAGTCTTCTTCACGATTTTCAGCCAACGAAATTAATCGCGCAATCGTCGTGATGTCTTTATCTTCTAATGATTGATACACATCTTTTCCTTCTGGTAATTCTAATGCCCCTGTCGGAAAATCTGCTTTCTCTACCATATCATTAATCATTCCTTGCAAACCTAATTCTCTACCATCATCAGGAGAGTATAAACGTGTAATTCCATAATCCATCAATTCTTTAATCTCTGACGGCAAAATTACACCTCCACCTCCACCTACAATGCGGATGTGACCTGCTCCTTTTTCTTGAAGCAAATCGTACATATATTTGAAATATTCGTTGTGCCCTCCTTGGTAAGATGTCATTGCAATTGCATTTGCATCTTCCTGAATCGCTGTATTTACAACATCTTCAACAGATTTATCGTGACCTAAATGGATTACCTCGCAACCCGTTGCCTGAATGATACGGCGCATAATATTGATCGACGCATCGTGCCCATCAAACAAAGCCGCTGCGGTTACAATTCGCACTTTATTTTTGGGAGTGTATACTTCTTGTATTGGATGTACAAACTTTTCTTTCTTTTCTTCTTGAGTAATTTGTGACATTTATTTGTGATTTTGATTTTTATGACTCTTGCTAAGATAACATAAATTTCAATGTTTTTAGTACAGATGAAATTATCATATTCAGTAAAATATTGAAGTTTTATTAATAAATCACCATAGTTTATATTGATTTATTTACAATATATTATTAACTTTAAAGAGAACTATTTAGAATTCTACTTATGAATACTTATTCTCTAAAAAATCTATCAGACCTGTCAAGACTAGATGAACAAATGATTATTTTATGGAATAAAAAGTTCAATTTGTTTAACGAAGATAAGATTGATAAAAATTCACTATTTAATCATGATCACTTAAAAAAATTAATTATTATTTCTTTTTTAAGTGAATCAAACAAAAAAAATACAGTAGAAAATTTAAGTGTAAAATCACTTTCTGAAATACAAGTTTTATCCGAATTTGAAATTCAAAATTATATCCAGAAATACAAAAGTTATGAACCAATTATTGAGTTATTAATCTGTTCTTGTTTTTCATATGATACACGTTTTTTTGACACAATTCTTACACTTTGTTTCAATAAAATTGGAATCGAAAAATGTTGTATAGATATAGTTTTCCCTTTTTTAAGTAAAATGTCTATCATTCTAGAAAAGTATACTATTCAAGAATCGGTTATTTCTTTTTCTAAAAATCTAATTAGAAAACATCTTTTTTATTTGATTAAATCAATTCCATATTCAGATCAAAATTCTCGTAAATGGCTTTTATTTTTACCTGAAAAAGAAAATGAAGATTTAGAATTAATTTATACTTATCTTCTTTTAAAAATTAATAACGAAAAAGGAATTTATTTAGGCGAAAATCAAAGTTTAAATTCTATTTTAGAATGTATTGAAAATACTCAAATTACACATATTTTTATTTATATCTCTAAAAACTATGACTCTTCTTCTCTTGAAATTTATCTCGAATCAATCAAGAAAAATCTTCCAAACATTACCATTTTTGTGGCAACATATGCTGTTCTAAAAGATAAAATAACCGAAAAAGTTCCGTATATAAATGTAAACAATCCAACAGCTTTTAATTCTTATTTACAAAAAATTATGACGATGTAAATTATTTGTTTTTGATTTCCCAATTTATAGGTTGTAAGTTCTTACTTTTCAAAAAATCATTTGTTTTCGAAAAAGGTTTACTCCCCCAAAAACCTCTGTAAGCTCCTAATGGAGAAGGATGAGCAGATTCTATTACAAAGTGTTTATTTCGGTCAATTTTTGCTCCTTTTTTTTGAGCATAAGCTCCCCAAAGTATAAAAACAAGGTTTTCTTTTTGATCAGAAAGCTTCTGTATTACAGCATCTGTAAATATTTCCCAACCTTTTTTCTGGTGCGAACCTGCCTTAGAAGCTTCAACCGTCAAAGTTGCATTTAATAATAATACACCTTGTTTAGCCCATGTTTCCAAATTTCCTGAAGTCGAAACTCCTATTCCTAAATCATCATTTAACTCTTTATAAATATTCTGCAAACTTGGAGGTAATTTAATTCCATCGGCAACCGAAAAAGACAAACCATTTGCTTGTCCAATCCCATGATAAGGATCTTGACCAATTAAAACAACTTTAACATCATTAAAAGGTGTATAATCAAATGCAGAAAATATTTTGGATGCGGGGGGATATATTGTTTTTGTTTTGTACTCATTTCGTACAAAATCTGTCAATATTTTAAAGTAATCTTTTTCAAATTCATCCTTTAAAACTTCTTTCCAAGAAGCATCTAATTTCACATCCATATTATTCTTTTATGGAAACAAAATTATTCTTTTTATACTTGCTGGAGTAATTTTTCAAACTAAATCTGAGATTCATTTATCCATTTACCAACTGTAGGAGCTTTATAATTTTTTAATTTCTCAAATAAAAGATCTAGATTATCACTAACAATTAGCATATCATAATTTTCTTGTTTCAGAAAACCTTTGGTAACCATACTTTTAATAAAAAGTAAAAGATCATCAAAAAAACCATCTATATTGTAAATAGCAATTGGTTTTTTATGTAATCCTAATTGAGCCCATGTCAACATTTCGAAAAACTCTTCAAGTGTACCAAAACCTCCAGGTAAAGTTATAACACCATCAGAAAGTTCATTCATTTTCGCCTTACGTTCATGCATAGAATCTACTAAAATAAGTTCACTTAATCCTTTATACTCAACTTCAACTTTCTTCAAAAAGTTTGGTAAAACTCCAATAGCTACACCTCTATTTTCTAAAACTGAATCTGCTATTACGCCCATTAACCCTACATTAGCTCCACCATAAACAAGTTCAATTTTATTTTCTGCTAATTTTTGACCTAATTTATATGCTTCTTCTTTAAAAATCTTATTTGAGCCATTACTCGACCCACAAAATACTGTTAATCTCTTCATTCCATAAATATAAAAATCAATATCCATCAAAATATAAATTATAGATTTAATAAATTATTAAATCTATATGTAAATAGTATTATCTGTCATTTATTTCTAACTAAAGAATTTATCCGTAATTTTGCGTTAATGCAAATATCAGAACAAACTTTAAAAGATTTAGAATTTAATGCGGTTCAGAAAGAAATCGCTGAATTTGCTTATACAGAAAAGGTTGAAGCGTTTATTTTTAACTTAAAACCTTACCAAGATCATCAACTTTTAGTACAAGATCTACAAACGACAAACGAATATTTAACAAGTTTCGAGACGGGAAATCGTTTTCCGTTTTCAGAATATTATATTTTAGATGAAAATTTAAGCCGATTAGAAATCGAAAACTATTATTTGCCTGCAGAAGAATTCTTCAAAATCAAGGCAAATACGCTTCAAGTGAAAGAAATCTTGAAATATTTGACAGCTTTCAACGAATATGCACCTGTTTTGTTTGAAAAAGCTTCAACGATTACTTACGAAAAAAATATCGTAAAATTAATCGATCAAGTATTCAATAAATTTGGAGAAATCAAAGACGACGCAAGCCCAGAGCTGAAAATTGTGCGCGATCGTTTGCGTCATTTAAATGGCCGAATTACCGAATTATTCAATAAATCAATGTCTTATCATTCGGATTATTTGGATGACATTCGCGAATCTGTCGTTGGAAATCGTCGCGTTTTAGCTGTTAAATCAGCTTTGAGAAAACGTGTGAAAGGACAATTTTTAGGTACTTCAAAAACTGGATCGATTACGTTTATTGAGCCAGAAAGTGTACAAAATCCTCGTCGCGAATGGGAAGAATTGAAAGAAGAAGAAAAACATTTGGTTATTCAGATTTTGTTAGATTTAACTGCTCAAATTGCGGAATACA
The DNA here is from genome assembly GCF_002484185.1 of Empedobacter sp. UBA7620. Classification (NCBI taxonomy): domain Bacteria; kingdom Pseudomonadati; phylum Bacteroidota; class Flavobacteriia; order Flavobacteriales; family Weeksellaceae; genus Empedobacter; species Empedobacter sp. UBA7620. The sequence goes on from NZ_DLJI01000030.1 coordinate 47,072, forward strand.
AACCAAAACTTGAAGAATATCAAACATTTTTAGAGTACATCGATTTTACACAAGCGAAAGCAAATTATGCTTTTTTGATTAATGGAATTTTACCTCAACTTTCTGAGAATCGAATTATCAAATTAGTCGATGCTTATCATCCTGTTTTATTTTTAAACAATAAAAGAAAAGCTCAAAAAACGATTCCGCAGAGTTTAGAAATTAACGAAGATTGTCGTATTATCATTATTTCTGGTCCAAATGCTGGAGGAAAATCAATTACGTTAAAAACGATTGGTTTACTTCAAATTATGATTCAGAGTGGTGTTTTAGTTCCTGTAAAAGATGAAAGTCAATTTGGATTTTTTAATCAAATTTTTACAGATATTGGAGATAATCAATCCATTGAAAATCATTTATCAACCTACAGTTATCGTCTAAAACAAATGTCGTATTTTTTGAAAAATGCTGATGATAAAACATTGTTGTTAGTTGATGAATTTGGTACAGGTTCTGATCCTGAATTAGGTGGAGCTTTGGCGGAAGTTTTCTTTGAAGAGTTTTATGAACGCAATTCTTTCGGTGTTTTTACAACGCATTATACAAATATCAAATTGAGCGCAGAAAGTTTGCCAGAAGCGATAAATGCTTGTATGTTGTTTGATAAAAAAACATTGGAACCACTTTACCGTTTGGAAATTGGACAAGCCGGAAGTTCGTTTACTTTTGAAGTTGCAGAGAAAAATAAAATTCCGTTTCGTTTGATTAATCGCGCAAAGAAAAAAGTTGAAAGTGAAAAAGTGAGTTTGGATAAAACTATATTAAAACTTCAACAAGAGAAATTTGAAATTCAGAAAACAAAAGATCATGTTGAAGAGTTGCGCGAAACGAATATTGAACATAATGAAAAATTAGAGCAAACGAACGAAAAAATTCAACAAAAACTATATGATTTTCAGCAATTATATGATCGTGAACAAAAACGTTTGAAACTTGGTGAACGTATTTCAGACATGGCGGATTCTTACTTGAAAACGAAAAATAAAAAACAAATGATTTCGAATTTCTTGAAATTAATTGAAATGGAAAATTCGAAAAAAACGAAAGAAGTTCAACAATTAAAGAAAATCGAAAAAATTGTAGAGAAAGAAGTTAAGCGTGAATTAAAAGAAAATTCTGAAACAATTTCTCAACAAAAACATGTGATCGAAAAGAAAGAAAAAGCAGCTACGCAAAAGAAAATTGATGCGTTAAAAGTTGGTGATCGCGTCAAAATTCATGGTTCGTCGAGTGTTGGAACAATTGATAAAATAAAAAAGGAAATTGTTTTTGTAAATTATGGTTTATTTACAACTCAAATCAATGTTAATGAAGTCTATAAAATCTAATATGATCAATCAAAAAATAATAACGTTCCTCCTATTCCTTGTTTTTTCTAATTTAGGTTTTGCACAAACAAATCAAAATTGGAATTGGTTAATCGGAAATTGGGAAGGCGTTGGTAATGGAAAGCCAGGAGAAGGAAAAGGCGTTTTTTCTTTTGAATACCAATTGGATCAAAATGTAATTGTTAGAAAAAGTCATTCCGAATATCCTTCGCGAGATTCTAAAAAAATGACAATTCATGATGATTTATTGGTTGTTTATTTAGATGAAAATAAAAATTTATCGAAAGCCATTTATTTTGATAACGAAGGTCATGTTATCAATTATTCGATTACTTATACCGAAAAAACAATTACATTTCTGAGTGAAACAAAACCCAATCAACCAACATTTAGATTGATATACTCGCTACTAGAAAATAAAGAAGTTAATACAGCTTTTGAAATTTCGATGGATGGAAAAAATTTCAATACATATATAGAAGGAAAAAGTAAAAAAATATAAAACGAAAAAGGTTAGTGAATTCACTAACCTTTTTCGTTTTAATATCTTAATCTTTCTCTACGCCTTGATTTATTATTCCTCCAGATTTTCCCATCGATTTCTCAATCTCCTTATCATATTCTTCCTTGGTTATTTTCTTCGATTTATTTGGCAATTCTATTTTACCTGCATATGGTTTTACATCAATTGCCGTAAAACTAACATTTGTATCCATATCACTTGTAAATGGTAATTTGAATTTAATTTTTAAAATTAGACCTGGTAATCCATTAAAACGAGAAGGTCCATCTCGAAAAGGCAAATCTGGCGCATACCACGCTTCTACTGTCTGTGTTAGATTTGTATATGTTGCTTTTCTGACTTTGTTACCTAAAATTGTTGACTCTTCTTTACTTAACACCCAAGGAAAGGTCTGGATAGAATCTTTGATGAATAGTTTAGGTTTCATTTTATTGTTCTCATACAATTCTTTCGAGTTAAAATCTTTATAAATATTAGAACTAACATTGCTTAATAATCCTACAGAAATTCCACGACCTTGTTCATTATTTATACGTTCAATCTCCGTAAAGTTAGAATTTGTAGCATTTACAAATAACTCAAAATAATATCGTTTATTTTCTGAATTGACAAGCATTTCTTCCATTCTAGCTGATGTTTGTTTTATATTATTTCTATCAAATTCTTGACGAACTTCATATTCTACACGAACAGCATCTTGGGCAAATCCAATTATTGGAAGTATTAAAAATAAATATTTTAGCATTTTATAGTGTTTATTATTCTACTAATATAGAAATAAAATTTAATTCATTTTAAATAATCATCAACATAAGCAATATCATTCTTTAAGGTAAATAATCTTCGTAAATTAGCGTAGAGATAAGATAAAAAGGTTTGTTGTATTGAATTTCAATAGAATATTAACTCAATAATTATTATTAATCATATATCATAAATATAATTTATAGTTTAATCTATATTTGAAATTGAAAATATATGGACAGTTTAAAATATCAGTCTAAATTTGCATCAGTAAAAGAGATAAAAACTGTAACAAGTTTTATCAAATCGAGAAGTAAAAAACAAAATATAAAAAATTAAAATTATGTCATTAGTAGGAAAAAAAGCGCCTTTATTCACAGCGCCAGCAGTAATTGATGGAGACGAAATCGTAGAAAACTTTTCAATGCCAATCGGAGAAAAAAACATCGTTTTATTCTTCTATCCAAAAGATTTTACATTTGTTTGTCCAACAGAATTACACGCATTCCAAGCTAAATTAGCTGAATTCGAAAAAAGAGATGCTGTTGTAATTGCTGCTTCTTGTGATTCAGAAGAAACACACTTAGCATGGTTAAACACTGCTAAAGATAACGGAGGTATCGAAGGTGTTACTTACCCAATCGTTGCTGACTTAGCAAAAACTATCGCTATGGATTACGGAGTTTTGGCTGGTGAGTATGTTTACAATGAAGAAAATGATTCTTTAAAATTTGAAGGAGCTCCAGTTGCTTACCGTGGTACTTTCATCATCGACAAAAATGGTGTTGTTCGTCACGAAACAATCAACGATTTACCATTAGGACGTAACATCGATGAGTATGTACGTTTATTAGACGCTATTTTACACGTTGAGAAATATGGTGAAGTTTGTCCAGCAAACTGGGAAGAAGGAAAAGATGCAATGAACGCTACTAAAGATGGTGTAGCTTCTTACTTAGCTTCTCACTAAAAATAACTTGAAAATCTTTTGATTTTCAAAATTCACGAAGAGGCTGTCTAAAAAATTTGACAGGAGATTTTAACGGATTAATTTTCAATAAAAATCACTAAGCTCAACACTTAGACAGCCTTTTTTATACCCAATTTTTAACCATAAAAATTAATAAAATGTTTGCAGAATTAGAACAAGATAACTTAGCACAAGTAGTTGCTGATAACAATATAGTAATTGTACAATATGGTGCTGGATGGTGTGGAAACTGCCGTTTAGTAAAACCAAAATTCAAAAAATTAGCGGCTGAATATGAAGGTCAAGCTGAGTTTTTATATGTTGATGCTGAGAAATTAGTAGAATCAAGAAAATTAGCTGATGTTCCTAACTTACCAACTTTCGCGGTATTTAAAGGAGGACAAAATGTAGGACAAGTAACTGCGTCTAAAATTGATGCTGTAAAAGAATTGATCAATGAAGCTGCCGGTATTTAAAAATTTAGCAAAAAATGTTTCTATTGAAGCAATGGAAACAGCTTTAGAAGTTTTGGAAGTTTATGCTGATTCTCCAGCTGTAAAAGAGCCAGAACAAGAAGTGATTGGTGAAATGATTTCTAACATTTGTGGAGCTATGGAAATGAAGCAAATGATGGAAGAAGAAGGTTTGGATGAGCGTACTGCTGCCAATACTTTTATGCAACGCGTAATGGGTTCGATTGATAAATAATTTTATCAATTAGTTCATATAAAAGAAAAGGATTTCAATTGAAATCCTTTTTTGTTTAGGTTAATTTTTATCTACTCCTTGATATTCATTCGAACTTTGTTGGTTATAATCAGCTTTCAGCTTTTCAAATTCTGCTTTAGAAATTTCCTTAGCCTTGAATAATTTCTTAAATTCTAAATGATCTTTTGTTGTAACAGAAGTTGCTTTCAAAGAATAAGATGGATCAATAATTCCATTTCGAATAGATTCTACTTTTAATACCAAACCTGGAAGATTAATAAATTCTTTTGGACCAAAACGTTTGGGTAAACTTGGTGCGTACCAAATAATTGATTTGTTATTATCATCATATTTTACAACTGCTTGTTTAACATCAAAACCCAAATAAGTAGATTTTTCTTGTGTTAATTCGTATTTATAATGTGTAGAAATGGTATCACTTACAAGGTATTTTTTATTCTCTATCATCCATTCTTGTTTCATTTTATTTTGATTGAAATCTTGCTCAAAATTATACGAAAAAATACCATACATCGTAACCGATGCCTTACCTTGAGAATTATTAATTTTCTCAATCTTAGAAAAAACACTTTTTCCTTTTTCTATTTGTAGCACATAATTTTTTGGAACAGAAAGTGCTTTTATAAAATCATCATCCAATTTTTCTTCCTTCCCATCTTTTCCTATTATTCGTGGAATAGAAACTTCTTCGTATTCAATCTCTAGAGCTTCTTGCGCTTGAATTAAACTACAAAAAAAACCAATGAAAATTACTAAATATTTCATTCAAAATTATTTTTTGTCCACTCCTATCGAAAAAGATTCTCTCATTTTTTGACGAGATTCATCTTGCAATTTTTTAAACTCTTCTTGTGTTATTTCTTCACCTTTTATAGGTTTAGTTTTAGACATTTTCTTAGGGTTTAAGGTAATTTTATCCGCTTCATAAGTCATAATCGAACCTAATTTACCACCCGTTTCGCTCACCGTTTTCAGAATCAAACCAGGCAATCCATTCACTTGATTTGGCCCTGCATCAATCTTAATATCTGGCGCAAACCAAGCTGCTATTTGTTTACCTTTATCATTACCAATAGCTTTTTTTACTTTGTGACCCAAAATCGTATCTTCAATATCTGTAATTTTCCATTCATAATCTTTATATGGCGTAACCACAATAAAACTTTGTTTATCTAAAACGACTTCTTGACGAAACGCTTTCTTACTTGTTTCATTAATCAGATCTTTATATTCTCCTCCAATATTAATTGAAAAAGCCCCCATAGAGCTACCATTTTGATCATTATTTATAGTTTCTATTTTTTTGTAAATGGACTGATGATCACTATATTCTAATTGATAATAAATATTTGGAGACCCACCAATTTTTATTGTACCTCCTCCTTTTTGTGCTTGCTCTCTTTCAAACTCCTTTATTTTTTCTTCATCATGCTTTATATCGTATTTATAATCGACAATAAACTTTTCTTGCCCAAAACCAAAATTCGAAAAAAGTAAAAATCCAGCTAGTAATAATTGTTTCATTATGTTGTAGTTTATAATTAATACTCTAAAATAATTTTTATTTTTCAATTCTACAATAATAGAACATATAATTAACACAACATTGGGAAAAGAAAAAAATTCAACTAAATGGTTGAACTTTTATATAACTCCTAGTAAATACTTATACTCCCAATTCCAAATAAGTGATATAATTAAGAATTAAATTTAGTTTCCTTGATAAATCATTCCGCTCAAAATGAAAAACGATTAAATAAATATCAATCTTTTTATATTATAGGTTTAACAAATCATCTTTCCTTTTATCTCCTAAAATAATATCATATCTTACATTAATACCTGTTGTTCATTTGGATAATTTTAGCAATTAAACCGTCAATTCGAGTGAAATTCTGTAAGAATTTTGTATCGAGAATAAGGTTTTAGAAGATAAAATTCTATTCTCGATACAATTTTTATTCATTTCATTTCTAAAAATCACTCGAATTGACGAATTTTAATTCAAAATGCACAACAGGTACATTAATTTATTTCTCTATAAATGGATCTTCTAACAATTGTAAGTTTTGTGTTAAATAATATAGCAATTGTTCTCTATCTAAATAGTAATCAAATAAAATCCCTATACGTAAATTACTCTTCAAAAGTAAAAAAAAATTAGACTGTACTTTACCAAAACGATCTTTAGTGTAATGAATAAAATAACCTGAAATTTCGTGATTATAGATTTTTTGCTTCTTAAAACCAAACCTACTAATTAACTCGAAATAATTATGGTAGATATTAATTTTATAAATTTTTTCAAAAATCAAAAAATAAAATAATATCATAATAGATATTGGTAATGAGATAAATAGTTTAATGAAAAAATTTTCTCCTTTAAGTTCTAAAAGAAAATATACACCAGCCCCTAATAAAGCAATAATAATTAAAATTGCCAGTAATATACTGGCTAAATTAAATTTGGTTATGTAAATTGGTTTCATTGTAGATTTTATAGCTTTCTAAATTATCTCAAAGTGTTTCAGCGCATTCCATATTCCGTGATTATCCGCAGAAGTTGTATAATAATCAGCGGCTTCACGAACATTCTCCTTCGCATCGCCCATTGCTACACCAATTTTGCAGCCTTTCAACATACTAATATCGTTACCGCCATCGCCAAAAGCCATTGTTTTAGATAAATCCAAATTATCGCGCTCAGCCATTCGTTCTATTCCACGCATTTTACTAATATCTTTCGGATTTATATCGGCGAAATATTCTATCCAACGTGTTCCTACACTGTTTGTCAACACATTTTTCATCAAATAATCTTCTTGTTCTTCATTCACAAAAAAGTTCATTTGCATGATATTATCTTTCGGTAAAGTTCGAGGATCAACCACTTCTGGAACTTCCATTCCAAAATATGCAAACGATTTTTCTACATTTTCATTCACACGATTAATACTAAACGCTTCTTTGGTCATATACGAAAATGAAAAAGGATTTTCATCATCATATTGCAACAAAGCCTCTATATCATTAGGATTGATATAATCTACAAAAAACGATTGTCGATTTTCATCCGAGCACATTCCACCATTATTATTGATATAACCATCAAAACCGTAATCAAAAATATGTTCGGGCATATCCACCATATTTCGTCCAGTTGCGATGTATATTTTTTTATTTTTTTGTTTTAATAATTTCAACGCTTCAATTGTAGAATCACTGATTTCGTGGTTTTCAAAACCTTGTAATGTTCCGTCAAAATCGAAGAAAAAAGAATCTATCATACTTTAGTTTTATCTTTTACAAAATTAAAAAAGCAACCTTTGTTTGGTTGCTTTTGCTGTTTATTTTAACGCTAATTTAATAATTTCTATTGCTTTATTGGTATCTTCTTCAGAAATATTGAGATGAGGGCGCATTCGCACAGAGTTTTCACCACAAGGAAGAATAATCATGTGATTTTCGAAACATGTTTTGATGAACTCTGAACGATCCAAATCTGATGAAAAATCAAACGCAATGAACAACCCTAATCCACGAACCGAATGAATTTTCTTCGTTTCTTTTGCGATTTCATTCAATTTTGATAAAATATATTTTCCTTTTTCTGCCGCATTTTCTACTAATTTTTCTTGTTCAATTACTTCTAAAATTAATTTGAAGCGCAACATATCGATATAATTCCCACCAAAAGTTGAATTGATTCGGCTTGATTCCTTGAAAACATTATTCGGAATTTGATCTAACTTTTCTTTATTCGCTAAAATTCCACAAACTTGTGTTTTCTTTCCAAACGAAATCACATCAGGAATCACATCATAATGCTGAAAAGCCCACATTTTACCAGTCATTCCCATTCCTGTTTGTACCTCATCAAAAATCAATAAAATCTCTTCTCGATCACAAATTTCTCTCAATTTCTGAAAGAATTCTTTTCGAAAATAATTATCTCCTCCTTCACCTTGAATCGGCTCAATAATAATACAAGCAACTTTATTTTTGCGTGTTTCTAAAGCATTTTCAATTTGTTCAATCGCTCGTTTTTCAGCCTCAACAACCTTGCATAAATTATCTTCTGTAACAGGATAAATTCGTTTTGGATTTTCAATTCTTGGCCAATCAAATTTTGGAAAATATTCGTATTTACGAGGATCTTTCGTATTCGTCAGCGATAATGTATAACCAGAACGCCCATGAAACGCTTGCTTAAAATGAATGACATCACTTGCTTCTTTTTCAATTCCTTTCAAAAAATTTAATCTTGTTTTCCAATCAAAAGCCGTTTTCAATGCATTTTCTACTGCTAATGTTCCTCCAGAAATAAAGAATAAATATTGCAATTCTTTCGGCATCGCAACACGCTCAAATGTATCAATTAAATCTGCATAATCTTTTGTATAAATGTCTGACATCGCAGGTTTATTAACTGCATTTCGACCTAAAAAATCAATTTTCGCCATCAAATGTGGATGATTATAACCAATCGCCGTCGAAGCAAACATTGAAAATAAATCCAAATATTCAACACCATTTTCGTCTACAACATAGGAACCATGCGACTTATCCATATCCATTACAATCGGATATCCATCTGCCAATATATGTTTTGCTAATCTTTCGTGTACTGTACTCATCTCTGTAATTTTTTAAAAATCAAACTTAATTCCTTGCGCCAATGGCACTTCTGTCGAATAATTAATTGTATTCGTTTGTCGTCGCATATACGCTTTCCAAGCATCCGAACCCGACTCACGTCCACCTCCAGTTTCCTTTTCTCCACCGAAAGCTCCACCAATTTCAGCACCAGAAGTTCCGATATTTACATTTGCAATTCCACAATCAGAACCTTGTTGACTCAAGAATAATTCAGCTTCGCGAAGATTATTTGTCATGATAGAAGACGATAAACCTTGCGCTACATTATTCTGAATTTCGATGGCATTTAACACATCTCCAGAATATTTGATTAAATATAAAATTGGAGCAAAAGTTTCGTGTTGAACAATTTTATAATGATTCTCAACCTCAGCAATTACAGGTTTTACATAACAACCACTTTCAAAACCATTTCCTTCTAAAACTCCTCCTTCAACAATAATACTTCCTCCTTCTTGATTGATTTTATCTAAAGCATTTGAATACATTTCAACCGCATGTTTATCGATCAACGGACCAACATGATTTGCTGTATCCAACGGATTACCTATTTTTATTTGTTTGTAAGCATTTACCAACGATTCTTTTACTTTATCATAAATCGATTCGTGAACAATCAAACGTCTTGTTGTTGTACAACGTTGACCAGCAGTACCAACCGCACCAAAAACAGCTGAAGTTAACATAATTTTTAGATCAGCATCCGGCGTAACAATAATCGCATTATTTCCGCCTAATTCTAAAATTGTTTTACCCAAACGTGCTGCAACAACTTTATTCACTTCGATTCCCATTCGCGTAGAACCTGTTGCAGAAACCAAAGCCACACGAGCATCTTGCGCAATTAATTCTCCGATTGCTTTATCTCCCATTACCAAAGAAGAAACGCCTTCTAAAACATTATTTGCTTTTAAAACTTCTGCTAAAATATGTTGACACGCAACCGCACACAAAGGTGTTTTTTCACTTGGTTTCCAAACTACAACATCACCGCAAACCATCGCTAAACATGTATTCCAAGACCAAACCGCAACAGGAAAATTGAACGCAGAAATCACGCCTACAATTCCAAGCGGATGATATTGATCGTACATGCGATGCAAAGGTCTTTCCGAATGAATTGTCGAACCATATAATTGACGCGATAATCCAACCGAAAAATCACAAATGTCAATCATTTCTTGTACTTCACCCAAACCTTCTTGATAGGATTTTCCCATTTCATATGAAACCAATTTTCCCAAGGAAGCCTTTTTCTCACGAAGTTTATCTCCAAATTGACGCACAATCTCTCCTCGTTTCGGAGCAGGAATCATTCGCCATTCTTTGAAAGCAACTTGTGCTTTTTTTATCACTTCTTCATAATCATCTTTGGTTGATGATTTTACTTTTCCAATCAATTTTCCGTCTACTGGCGAGTAAGAAGAAAGTTCTTCACCTTTTCCAAACCAAGTATTTCCTGTCGATGTTCCGAGATTTTCGGAAGAAATACCTAATTCTTTTAATTCGTTTTCTATCATTTTTTTGTGTTATTTTGTGTTTTTAACTTTTACCTAAATTAGTCAAAAGTTTCATAAATTAAAATTTTTAATAAATATTATTCAGAATAATTTTTAATTTAATGAATAATCGTTAGATTTAATAAAATAAAACCGCATAAAATGAATTCAACTACAGATTATTTTAAGATTGATGATTTATTAACCGAAGAACATAAATTAATTCGTCAATCTGTTCGAGATTTTGTGGACAACGAAATAAAACCTGTTATAGATGATGCTGCGCAACATCACAAAGACATTCCAGATTTAATGAAAAAATTAGGTGCAATTGGCGCTTTAGGACCTTATATTCCTGAAGAATATGGAGGCGCTGGTTTAGATCAAATGTCGTATGGATTAATCATGCAAGAATTAGAACGCGGCGATTCGGCTGTTCGTTCTGCTGCATCAGTACAATCTTCGTTAGTGATGTATCCAATTTTTTCTTTTGGATCAGAAGAACAAAAGCGAAAATATTTACCAAAATTAGCTTCAGGAGAATTCATTGGAAGTTTCGGGTTAACTGAACCAAATCACGGTTCAAATCCAGGTGGAATGGAAACTCGTTTAACTAAAAATGGTGATCACTATATTTTAAATGGAGCAAAAATGTGGATTACAAATTCACCAATTTGTGATATTGCAGTTGTTTGGGCAAGAGATGAAGAAGGAAAAATTCGTGGTGTAATTGTAGAACGCGGTATGCAAGGTTTTACAACACCAGAAACTTTGAATAAATGGTCATTAAGAGCTTCAAAAACAGGTGAATTAGTTTTCGAAAATGTGAAGATCGAAGAATCTCATATTTTACCAGAAGTAAGTAGTTTACGTGGACCTTTATCGTGTTTAAATTCGGCTCGATACGGAATTTCTTGGGGTGTAATTGGTGCTGCAATTGATTGTTATGAATCTGCTTTGAAATATTCATTAGAACGAACACAATTTGGAAAACCGATTGCTTCTTATCAATTACAGCAGAAAAAATTAGCTGAATTTATTACAGAAATTACGAAAGCTCAGTTGTTATGTTGGCGATTAGGAACGTTGAAAAACGAAAATAAAGCAACTCCTGAACAAATTTCTATGGCAAAACGCAACAATGTAAAAATGGCTATTGATATTGCGAGAGAATCTCGTCAAATTATTGGAGCAATGGGAATTGTTGGCGATTTCCCTATGATGCGACATGCTGCAAATCTTGAATCTGTAATTACATACGAAGGAACGC
>NZ_DLJI01000032.1:0-14389 GCF_002484185.1 Empedobacter sp. UBA7620
TACAGTAGGCATTTTTATTTCCAAATGCTTACTCAAATCCTTCACATTCACTTCTCCTTTTCCATTTTCAGAAAGATGAAATAATGCTTTTAGGTAATTTTCTTCGACCAATGAATTCATAAAAACAAATATAGTTGAAAATTAAGTAAAATTTAATAATTCATTTTTAATAATATTTTTGTTAGATTTGTCTAACTTTTTAATTTGATTATAATTTTTACTTGATATGAAAACAACATTTTATTTATTCATTGCTTTAACCTCCATTCTATCAAATGCTCAGGAACAAAAAGATTCTATTTTCGTGAAAGATCCTTCAGAAAATTTAGATGAGATTGTAGTTACAGGAACAATGAAAGCTGTAAGAAAATCTGATAGTCCAGTTCCAATTGAAATCTATACACCAAAGTTTTTTCAAAAAAATCCAACACCTTCATTATTTGACGCTGTACAATTAATAAATGGTGTTCAACCGCAACTAAATTGTAACGTTTGCAACACAGGTGATATTCATATTAACGGAATGGAAGGTCCTTATACCATGATTTTAATTGATGGAATGCCAATTGTTTCTTCTCTATCTACAGTTTATGGTTTGAGCGGAATTCCGAATTCTTTGGTTGAACGAATAGAAGTCGTAAAAGGGCCAGCATCTTCCCTTTATGGAACAGAAGCTATGGGAGGTATAATTAACGTAATTACGAAATCTCCTAAATCTGCTCCAAAATTATCTTTAGACGCCTTTACTACTTCTTGGTTGGAAACCAATCTTGATGGAGGATACAAATATAATTTAGGAGAAAAGGTAAATGGTTTATTTGGCTTTAATTACTTTAAATATGACAATAAAAAAGATAAAAATAATGACGGTTTTACAGATGTAACGTTACAAGATCGTATTACATTATTCAATAAATTTGATTTTGAACGTCAAGAAAATAGAACAGCTTCCGTTGCTTTACGTTATTTATACGAAGATAGATGGGGAGGTCAAATGAATTGGAAAAGAAAACTACACAGAGGAAGTGACGAAGTTTATGCAGAAAGCATTATGACAAATCGTTTTGAAGCGATAGGAATGTATCAATTACCTGTAAAAGAAAAAATAATGACACAATTTTCTTACAATTTTCATCAACAGAATTCATTTTATGGTCCAGAATCGTATCAAGGAAAACAACAAGTTGTTTTTGCTCAAGCTTATTGGGATAAAATAATTGGACAACATAGTTTACTTTTAGGATCTTCATTCAAGTATACTTATTACGATGATAACACTAGAGGTACTGGAGAATATGATGAAGATAATAATCTAATCAAGAATAACCCTACGAATACACCTATTCCTGGTGTTTTTGTACAAGACGAATGGACATTAAATTCTGAACACAAATTATTACTTGGTTACAGATTTGATTACGATAAAACACATAAAGGAATACATTCTCCAAGAGTAGCTTACAAATTTTCACCTTCATCTCATCATACTTTAAGAGCAAGTTTTGGTACAGGATTTCGTGTTGTGAATGTCTTCACAGAAGATCATCGTGCATTAACTGGAGCTAGACAAGTAGTTTTTGAAAATGAATTAAAACCTGAAAAATCATATAATGGAAATATTAATTATGTGTTCAAACTACCAACTTCTTTTGCAGCTCTAAACTTTGATTTTACAACATTCTATTCTTATTTCACAAACAAAATTATTGCTGATACAGATACTGACGAAACAAAGATTATCTATGACAATTTAGATGGACACGCAATATCTCAAGGAGTTTCTTTAAATATAGATGCAACATTTGACTTTCCTCTTAAAATAATGCTTGGCGCTACATATATGGATGTTTACAAAAAAGAAAATGGAGAAAAAGAAGTTCAATATCACGCACCGAAATGGTCTGGAAATTTCTTAGCAAGTTATACATTCAAAAAAGGTTTTACTATTGATTTAACCGCCAATTATAATGACAAAATGAAATTACCTCGCGTAGAAAATGATTATCGACCAGAATATTCAAAACCAACTTTTATTGCCAATATTCAATTGAGTAAATCATTCAAAAATAATATTGAAATCTATGGTGGAGTAAAAAATATTTTTAATGTTTTACCAAAAGGCGATGTTATTGCTCGTTGGTGGGATCCATTCGGAGAACCAGGAAATGGCATTACTCCTCCTAAAGGAAGTAATGATGTTATTTTTGAGCCAAATGATTACAGCTATACACCTATGCAGGGAACAAGAGGTTTTATAGGTGTCCGATATAATTTACGTTAATGAAAATCTGGTACTTCATATTCATTTTATCATCATTGAATCTCCAAGCACAGATTTCATTAGAAAAATTTAATTCAATTTTTAATGAAAATCCTAAACCAATTCTGCTTTATTTTTCAACCAATTGGTGTAGTTACTGTATGATTCAAAAGAAACAATTAGAAAAAGATGATGAATTACTTCAAATTCTAAATAATGACATTTATTTTATTGAATTTGATGCAGAAACAAATGAATCTATTATTTTTTTAAACAAAAAATATGAACCTAAATCGAATAAAAAAACTCACCCATTTTTAGAAGAATTTATTGATAAAAACGAACAAATTAGTTATCCATATTGGGTTTTGATCTCAAAAGATTTTAAAATTGAAATGACTTATGCTGGATTAATTAAAAATAAACCACTAAAACTTTTATTGAAAAAGTATTTACAAAAACCTTAATTTTTAGATTTACAAAAAAAGCCTCAATTAATATTGAGGCTTTTTAATCACAAAAATTTACTCAAACGCAATTATTGAAAGTTTTGGATTTTCAATAATCTCTTTTTGTTTGAGCTTTTCTATATCAATCACACCAACAATGTGATTGTAATTTTTACTTTGATAACGCTCTTCTATTTCATCAAAAATGTTTGAAACATCATCTGCTTGATTCTCAAAACCGATATAAATTCTCTTTTTTCCTGTTTGATTAAAAACACCTTCTTCTTTGTTTTCATATTTTCGAATCGAATATTGATAATCATATTTTAACGCAGAAATATCACTCAAAACAGCCGAAGAAGTTGGGAAACGCCCTGCTCCTTTTCCGTATAAAAATTGTTCATCCGAAAGCGAACTTCCAATCAAAACACCATTATATTCGTTGTTTACAAGCGCAATTGTTTTATTTAATTCAACAAAAGTTGGTAAAACTGTTGATGTAATTTCACCTGTTTGATGATTAATTTTAGAATTCGCAATCAACTTTATTGTATAATTTTTTTCTTTCGCGTATTTAAAATCTTCCACTTTCAATGAGGTAATTCCTTTTCGAATAACTTGCTCAACATCAATCTTTTTACCAAAAGCATGCAAGGTAATAATTGCTAATTTACTCGACGCATCAAAACCTTCTACATCAGCCGTTGGATCAGCTTCTGCAAAACCACTTTCTTGCGCTGCTTTTAAGGCATCTTGATACGATTCATTTTCATTTGCCATTTTCGTCAAAATGTAATTTGTTGTACCATTTACAATTCCAGAAACATAATTCAATAAATCGTTATCAAAATACTCTTCTAAATTTCTAATAATCGGAACTGATCCACAAACAGATGCTTCATAAAGAAAAGAAACATTATTTTTTGCTTGCAAATCCAATAATTCTTTGTGATGATCGGCAATCAATTTTTTATTTGCACTCACCACATGTTTTCCTTTATTGAACGCTTTTATAATGATATCATGCGCCGCATCAGCATCCGAAATTAACTCAACAACAACATTTATTTCATCATCATTTAAAATATCATCCGCATTAGTCGAAAATAATTCAGACGGAGCATTTCTAGGTTTAGAATTATCTTTAATTACAATTTTTTTAATTGCAGCATTCAATTGTGGTTTTTCTTCTAAAACCTTGTAAATTCCTTCTCCTACAACTCCAAATCCGAACAATCCGATATTTATTTTTTTCATGTATTCTTTTGTTTTAATATTTTTTTATCAGAGAAAAGTGAAGAAAAAAAATGGTTCAATCGCATAAAAACAATTGAACCATTTTGAATAAAGAATATTATTGAATGATTGGTTTACAGTAGTTTTTATTCATCTTTCCTATAAGGATGGATTTAGCACCTTGATTCGTTAATCAGGTTGCTAAAGTTTCTTTGGGCCATTTCCCTCCACTTTTCTTGATAAAATGTAAATTTTAATGAACTATTTCTGAGGACAAATTTAGGTGAAAGAATTCTATATATCCAAATTAATTTCATTGTTGTGATTTAATATTTTCCGTAATTAGTAATAAAAACACACAAATCATGAATTTTATTCTATAAATATAAATATGTAAAAATAATTTTCTAAAAAACACGATTAAAAGAAAAAACAAATCTTAATAATTTTTAATAAAAACCTATTTTTATTAAAAATATTCTAAAAACAATTAGTTTTAACAATTGATTAAAATATTATTTCTTTAAAAACATCATTTTAAAGAATATTTTTCTAAAATAAATTTCAAAAATGACCTATTAGAGATTTTGAACTATTTCAAACAAAAATTATTTCTATGAACCAAATTCTAAACTCGTTTTTTTCAATCTTGATTTTTTTATTCTCAATACTTTAAATAATTTTGCACATAGCTTTATAAAGAAAGATGGAGGGAATAGGCCCGTTGAAATCTTAGCAACCCAAAGTATAGTTGGGTGCTAAATCCTACTCAAATAGAGAAAGATAAGGACACTCACCTCACACTTCTTCCCATAAGGCTTTTAAAATATTTAGAATGAAATTAAACGATATACTAAAAGAGCGTATTGTAATTTTAGATGGTGCGATGGGAACAATGATCCAAAAGCACAATTTACAAGAAGAAGATTATCGTGGAGAACGATTCAAGGATTTTCATACGTCTTTAAAAGGAAATAACGATTTATTGGTTTTAACGCAACCACAAATCATAAAAGATATTCACCGAGAATATTTGGCTGCTGGCGCGGATTTGATCGAAACAAATACGTTCAACGCTAATATTATTTCTATGGTTGATTATGATATGGTTGATTTGGTTGATGAATTAAATCACGAAGCCGTTCGTTTAGCGAAAGAAGCTTGCGAGGAGTTTTCTACGCCAGATAAACCTCGTTTTGTTGTCGGTTCTTTAGGCCCTACAAACAAGACAGCCTCTATTTCGCCACAAGTAAATGATCCGAGTTATCGCGATGTGGATTTTGATTTATTGGCAAATGTTTATTATCGTCAAGCAAAAACAATGTTAGAAGCTGGTGCCGATATTTTACTTGTCGAAACTATTTTTGATACGTTGAATGCAAAAGCAGCATTTTATGGAATTCAAGATGCAATAGAAAAAACAGGAATTAATGTTCCGTTAATGGCTTCAGGTACAATTACAGATAAATCTGGACGTACGCTTTCTGGACAAACAACCGAAGCTTTCTTGATTTCATTAGAACATATTGATTTAATTTCAGTTGGATTAAATTGCGCTTTAGGTGCAACAGATTTGATTCCATATTTGGAAGTTCTAGCCGAAAAAGCTCCATTTTATGTGAGCGCATATCCAAATGCCGGTTTACCAAATGCTTTCGGTGGATATGATGAAACGCCTGAAATGATGCGAGATTTTATCAAACCTTTCTTGGATAAAAAATTAGTAAATATTTTAGGTGGATGTTGTGGAACTACACCAGATCATATTAAATTGATGGCTGATTTAGCAAAAGAATACGAACCTCGAAAAATTAATGTAGAATGTCAGGCGTAAAAATTCAACTTTCTGGATTAGAACCTTTAATTGTACGCAAAAATTCAAACTTTGTAAACGTTGGTGAACGTACAAATGTTACTGGTTCTAAAAAATTCTTGCGATTAATCAAAGAAGAAAAATTTGAAGAAGCACTTCAAGTTGCACGTGATCAAGTAGATGGTGGCGCGCAAATTATCGACATCAATATGGATGAAGGAATGCTTGATGGTGTGGCTTCTATGGTAAAATATTTGCGTTTGATTGCTTCTGAACCTGATATTTCGAAAGTGCCAATTATGATTGATTCTTCGAAATGGGAAATTATCGAAGCTGGTCTGAAAAATGTTCAAGGTAAAGCAATTGTGAACTCAATTTCTTTGAAAGAAGGAGAAGAATTATTTATTGAACATGCCAAAAAAATTAAGCGTTTTGGTGCTGCAACAGTGGTTATGGCGTTTGATGAAAAAGGTCAAGCAGATAATTATGAACGCCGAATCGAAATTGTAAAACGTTCGTATGATATTTTGGTGAATGAAGTAAATTTCAATCCAAGAGATATCATTTTTGATGTGAATATTTTCCCAGTTGCAACGGGAATGGACGAACATCGACGAAATGCCATCGATTTTTTTGATGCAACAAAATGGATCAAAGAAAATCTTCCGCATGCATTAGTTTCTGGTGGAGTTTCGAATGTTTCGTTTTCGTTCCGTGGAAATAATGCGGTTCGCGAAGCAATGCATACAGCGTTTTTGTATCATGCCATCAAACATGGAATGGATATGGGAATCGTCAATCCGGAAATGATTGAGATTTATGATGATATTCCAAAAGATTTATTAGAACACGTTGAAGATGTTCTATTAGATCGACGTGAGGATGCAACAGAGCGTTTGATTGATTTTGCCGAACATCTAAAAGGTGTTACAAAAGAGAAAAAGAAAGATGATGCTTGGCGTGAGTTACCTTTAGAAAAACGTATTGAAATTTCGTTGGTTAAAGGTATTACAGAATTTATTGACGAAGATACTGCCGAAGCTTTAGAAAAAATTGGTTCTCCTCTACGTGTTATTGAAGGTCCTTTGATGGATGGAATGAATGTCGTTGGAGATCTTTTTGGAAGTGGAAAAATGTTCTTGCCTCAGGTTGTGAAATCAGCGCGTGTAATGAAAAAATCTGTTGCTTATTTAACGCCTTTTTTAGAGGACGAAAAACTTAGAAATAAAACAGATAAAGAGCCTTCTAAAATCTTAATGGCAACTGTAAAAGGTGACGTTCATGATATTGGAAAAAATATTGTTTCTGTCGTTTTAAGTTGTAACGGTTTCGAAATTATAGATTTAGGTGTAATGGTTTCTTCTGAAACAATTTTAGATGAAGCACAAAAAAATAATGTCGATGTGATTGGTCTTTCTGGATTGATTACACCTTCGTTAGATGAGATGGTGCATGTTGCCAAAGAAATGAAACGTCTTAATCTTGATATTCCATTGATGATTGGTGGCGCGACGACTTCTAAAGCGCATACAGCCGTTAAAATTGCACCAGAATATGATAAAGCTATTCATGTTTTAGATGCTTCGCGTTCGGTTACGATTTGTCAAAAATTAATTGGAAATCAACAAGCAGAATTACTTACAGAAACAACTACTGATTATACAAAAATTAGAGAAGGTTTCTTAAATCGTGCTGTATCAAAAGAATATCTATCGATTGAAGATGCTCGAAAGAATAAATTAAAAGTTGATTTTGAAGAAAATAAACCTTTTAAACCAAATAAATTAGGTGTTTTCACGCATCAAACAACAGTTTCTGAATTAAGAGATTTTATCGATTGGACTCCATTTTTCAAAACATGGGATTTACACGGTAAATTTCCTGCAATTTTAGAAGATGAAATTGTTGGCACAAATGCCAAGGAATTATATGTCGATGCTTTATCAATGTTAAATAAAATCGAAACTGAGAATTTAGCAAAACCAAAAGCTGTTTTTGGACTTTTCAAAGCGAATACGGTAAACGATGACACGATTGAATTGTTTGATGAAAATGATAACAAAATCGAGGAATTCTATACACTTCGTCAACAAGCAAAAAAATCGAAAGAGCAACCAAATATTTCGATTGCTGATTTTATTGCGCCAAAAGATTCAGAAATTCAAGATTATATCGGAGCATTTGCTGTGACTGCTGGACAAGAAATTGAAGAAGTTGCCAAAGCTTACGAAACGAATTTAGATGATTACAATTCGATTATGGTAAAAGCAATTGCCGATCGTTTGGCTGAAGCTTATGCTGAATATTTGCACAAATATGTTCGTACAGAAGTTTGGGGCTATGCGAAAGATGAAACTTTATCGAATGATGAATTAATCTCAGAAAAATATAAAGGAATTCGTCCTGCTCCAGGTTATCCTGCTTGTCCTGATCATTTAGAAAAAGAAACAATTTTCAAGATTTTGGATGTAGAGAAAAATGCAGGAATTGAGTTAACAAGTTCGTTGGCGATGTATCCTGTTTCGTCTGTTTCGGGTTATTATTTTGGAAATCCAGAAGCAAAATATTTTGGAGTTGGAAAAATAAAAATGGATCAGGTTGAAGATTTTGCAAAACGTAAAAATATAGAACTCGATAAAGCTGAACGTTGGTTGAGTCCTAATTTGGCGTAAGGAATTGTACAATGTATTATGTAAAAAGTACATTGTGCTCTAGCTAAATGAAGAATCTCAGACTCCTCGACAAGCTCAGAATGACAAGAAAAGCAAAGTCAGTCTGAACTCGTTTCAGAATTACACAAGTTTGGATGAAATGTAGAAATAAGTTCAGCATGATAACGAACGTAGAACAAAATTAAAAAATGCGTTAGGGATTGCAGTGAAAATCCTTTTTTGATGATTGAGCAAAGTCGAAATGAACAAAAAAGATTGCAACGAAAAGCCCTCCCGAAGGAAACGCCCATATAAAAGAAAATATATAATCGAAATTCGAGATTCGAACTTCGCTAAACGATGAAATAAAGAATGAAAGTTACCGAACATATAGAACGCGCAAACGGAAAACCGTTGTTTTCTGTGGAAATTTTACCACCTTTGAAAGGGCAAGATGTCAATGCGACGTTCAAAACTTTAGATCCATTAGTTGAGTTAAATCCAGCTTTTATCGATGTAACTTATCATCGTCAAGAGTATATTTACAAACAGAAAGAAAACGGATTGTTGAAGCGATATCAAGTACGAAAACGTCCTGGTACAGTTGCAATTTGTGCTGCAATACAGAATCATTATAAGATAGATGCAATTCCGCATTTGATTTGTGGTGGATTTACAAAAGAAGATACAGAAGATGCGTTAATCGATTTGAATTTCTTAGGAATTGATAATCTTTTGGTTTTGCGTGGAGATCCTATTAAATCGGAAAAATCTTTTGTGCCAGAAGTTGGAGGACATGCGCATGCATCGGAATTGATTGAGCAAATTACGGCTTTAAATACTGGAAATTATTTGGATGACGAACTACAAGAGTCTCATGCAATGGATTTTTGTATTGGTGTGGCGGGTTATCCTGAGAAGCATTTCGAATCGCCGAATCTTGCAATGGATTTGTATTATTTGAAAAAGAAAGTGGAATTGGGTGCAGATTATATCGTGACGCAAATGTTTTTTGATAATCAGAAATATTTTGATTTCGTTAAAAAATGTCGCGAAATGGATATTAATATTCCGATTATTCCAGGTATAAAACCTTTGACAACTTTCAATCAACTAACGTCGATTCCACAAAATTTCTATTTGGACTTACCAGAAGCTTTGGCAATGGAAGTTTTGAAGTCGAAAGATAAGGAACGAATCAAGGAAATCGGAATTGAATGGTGTATTCAACAATGTAAAGAGTTGATCGATTTTGGTGTTCCTGGATTACATTTTTATACAATGAGTAATTCTATAAATACAAAAAGAATCGCTGAGGCGGTTTATTAAATAGGAAAAATATGCTATCAAAAATCCGAGCGCTTACTCGGATTTTTGATAAAATAATATTTAATCATATGCTTTTTTTAATGCTTCTTCGATATTTAAAAAAGCTTCATTATTATTAAGATTATTTACTAACATCCATTTTTTAATATATTCTAACCCTTTATAGTTCTTAGTATTAATAATTTTCAGAAAAAAACTACAATCAATAATTTCTTCTTTAATTTCATTATTTTCAGTTATGCGAAATAAATTTAACAGAAAATCACCAGCATATAAAACTGAATCACCGTTAAATCTTGAAGAAATCCAACCTCCAAAACCATGCGGAATTGATTGTATTAATACATATTGATCAAATTCTGACCAATTTAGTACATCAAGACAAAGATCTTCCCAATCATTTTTAGAAAAATCATTTAAATCTTCTTGAATATACTCATTTCCTCCCCCCCATACTCCAAAAATCTCCATCAACATGTGTATTTTTCAATATATAATAATATATATCTTGAATTTTATAATTGTTAGTTTCGCTTTTTGAATGGGTTATATAATTACCTTCCCATTTACTAGAAATTAAATGTTGTAAATCTTTAGATAAAAATGAATAAAGCCTCACAAATATAGGTTGAGTATCATAATCCGTAGTATACATTCTATTTAAACCTTTTATTGTACAATTAATTAGTATTTTTATAGAGTAGTTTTTCCAGCCTGATAAATTATCCTTTAACTTATCAAAATCACTATCTGAAAAATCACTTAAATATTTATATATTTCAATTCCTCCTTTTGCTTCCCAAAAATGTTTATTTTTAAATCTATATTTTTTAATAAAATGGTATAGATTTTCTACAATATCAGTTTTATTTGATTTTAAAAAAAAGTTTAACATATTTTTAAATGATTAATAAAAAACTTAAAATAAAATTTTACAAAATTCAAGAATCTAAAAATTTCTTTTTTCAATTCTACTAGACAAAAAGCCTTTTCAAATTACAATAAAGTAAACAATAAACCAATATAAAAATCTATTCACAAAAAATCCGAGCAAATGCTCGGATTTAATTATACGATTATAGTTTTTTTTCGAGCTGATTTTTTCATTCGATACATAAGGTAAATAATTAGAGACAATAGAAATGAAAAGATAAAATATCGAATTGCTAATCCATTTTGACTATCAACTTTACCTGTGTTTGAGATAATAAAACTTGTAAGCGAAGTAATAATATACGTCATTCCTCCCATCAAACCACCAGCAACACCAGCATTTTTAGGAAAAGCCATCATATTTGAAGTAAAGAATGATGTGAATAAAATTCCTGAACAAATATGAATGAAAAAAGCAAAGAATAATAAAACAAATAGATTTTGAACAAAGAAACCTGTGATAATCAAAAGTGAAATCAAAATTAATTGTATAATAATAGTTAAAACTATACTTTCATTAAAATCAAGATGCATTCTTTTTTTTCCTACAAATCCGCCAATCATCCACGAAAAACCTAAAATTAAAGTTGAATAACCAATCACAACAGAATTAAAATGGTAAGTATTTTCAATTAAAAATGGACCAATAATATTGAAAATCATCACAATAGAATAAGCAACAGCTTGTATCATAATACCGACTATAAATAACTGATTTTTAAGCATCATTCTATACGTATCGATGACGTTTTTAAAATTTAATTTAGTTTTTTCAGTAATACTTTCTCCACTTAAAATCAATTCAAAAATTAAAATTAAAGCTGCATAAATTGCTAAAAAATAGAAATTTGCATGCCAATTAAACAATTTTTCTAAATATCCACCTAAAAACGGTGCTAAAATAGGTCCACATGACCAAACAATAGTAAAATAACCTAAATAATGTTTAGCCTTTTCCGGTGTATGAATATCGATAAAAAGTGCTCTGGTCGCAATGACAATAACCGCAACTGAAATTCCTTGAATAACACGCAGCAAACAAATCAACAAAATACTATCTGTACTCGCGATAACCAAACTTGTGATTAATACGACAAATAATGCTACAATTTTTGGATAATATCGTCCAATTGCATCCAAAATACTTCCAATAAACAATTGGGATAAACCGTAACTCAATAAAAAACAAGTCAAAGTTAATTGAATACTACTTTCTGGAACCATCAACGATTTTGCCATCGACGGAAATGACGGCAAATAGATATCTGTTACAAATCCCGAAATTGGAATCGAAAAGAAACCAAGTATACTTACAATTTTTTTTCTTTTTTCTGATGCTTCTCTCAACATAAATCATTTTTTACCATGCAAAAGTAAAATGAATGTGAAATTGAGGAATTAAAAAAGACAAATAAAAAATTACAAAAATCAAATAAATTAATTTTCTTGTTTAAATTTTAATGGAGAAGTTAAAGTATGTTTTTTAAAAAAATTATTAAAATGTGCTGGTTCTTCAAAACCTAATGTGTAACCAACTTGCGCAATATCCCAATCAGTATACAACAGCAAATTTTTGGCTTCTTCAACAATTTTCTGTTTAATAATCTGTGTCGTTGTTTGTTTAGTCACAGATTTCACCGATGAATTGAGATGATTTACATGAATATTTAATTTCGTTGCAAAATCAGCTGGTGTTTTCAAAATAAGTGGATGAGCAGGCGAATCGAGCGGAAATTGTTTGTTTAATAATTCATCAAACTTCTTATACAATCTCACATTTGAAGGCAATTCAACCGCATGTATTTCATCAACTTTTTGTTCTAAAACATAATGAAAAATAGCAGATAAATGATTACGAATACTAAAATATCTCAATTGATAATTGGATTGATTAAGACGATACATTTCCTGAAAATAAGACAAAATCAAAGGTAATTGTTCTTCCGAAATCTCAATGAAAGGAGAACTCCAATCTTTAAACAAAGATGTTTTTTTGAAGACATCAAACTCTTTATTTTCAGAAAAAAATTGTTGATTGAACAAACAAAAATAACCTTCTTGTAAACTTGATTTACATTCCCAAGTGTAAGAAATATGAGGAGATGGAAGAAATAAAACCGGCTTAGAAATATACCGTTCATTATTTCCATATTTAAAAATTCCTTCACCAATCAACAGACTTATTTTGTAATAATCTCGTCGACTATATGGACTTTTAAAACTACAATATTTGCGCAAAGAAATATTAAAATGCGCTTTATCGTGTTCAAAATTAGCAGAATTCATCAATTCGGCTTGTTCTAAACTAATTTTATTGTAATAATCTGCAATAGTTTCTAATTCTTGGCTCATCTCTATTCTTACAAAATTCAAATAAACAACATTTTAAAATAATTATATGTTAAAATCTATATTAATCATAAATACTATTCATTGTGCATTTTGATAATTTTAGCAATTAAACCGTCAATTCGAGTGAAATTCTTTTAGAATTTTGTATCGAGAATAAGGTTTTAGAAGATAAAATTCTATTCTCGATACAATTTTTATTCATTTCATTTCTAAAAATCACTCGAACTGACGAATTTTAATTCAAAATATACAACGGGTTAAATATTATAAAATTTCATTAACTTTAATCACATTAAAATTCAATAAAAATGCCTTGGAATCCCGAAATTTATAATCAATTTAAAAATATTCGTTATCAACCTTTTTATGATTTAGCGGATTTGATTTCTGCTGATAATTTGAAAAATTGCGTCGATGTTGGTTGTGGAACTGGTGAACAAACAGCTATTCTTGCCAATAAATTTGAACACGCTAATTTTTTAGGAATTGATTCTTCTAAAGAAATGCTCGAAAAGTCAAAAGAATTTGATTTAGCCAATCTTACATTTCAGCAACAAACGATTGAAGAATTTGCAAATTCTGATACAAATTGGGATTTAATTTTTAGTAATGCAGCGTTACAATGGTCAGATAATCATGAAAAATTGTTTCCCACATTAATCTCAAAACTGAATGATAATGGACAATTTGCGGTGCAAATGCCTTGTCAAAAAGATAATGTATTAAATGTTATTTTGAGTGATTTGGCACAAGAAAAACCTTTTGCAAATTATTTGAATAATTTTCATCGAGATTCGCCTTTGTTAACGATAGATGATTATGCGAAAATCATGTTTGATAATGGATTGAAAGATTTGAACATTAACATGAAAGTTTATCCAATTTACGGAAATGACGAAACAGAATTTTATAATTTCATTTCTGGTTCTGCATTGATTCCTTATATGGAGCGCTTAACTACAGAACAACAAGAATTATTTACTACAGAATTCAAAACAAGAATTAAGAAATATTATAAGAATTTTCCTGCAATTTATTCCTTTAAGAGAATATTGTTGTATGGGAGAAAGAGCTAAATAAAAAAGAGAATCAATTATGATTCTCTTTTTTATTTATTAAAATTTAATCTAAATCGTCTAATACTGATTTTAAAATATTACAACCTTTTATAATATCTTCATCCGAAATATTAATTGGTGGTGTAATTCGTAAATTCTCGATACTATACATCAAAAAGAAAAGAATCAAACCTCTGTTCATACATTCTTGCTGAACGCGCAACGTATATTCTGGCGATGATAATTCTGGCGCAAGCATTAAACCTTTACCATGAATTTTCTTAATTTTTGGATGTTGAAGATTTTCT
>NZ_DLJI01000032.1:14418-24079 GCF_002484185.1 Empedobacter sp. UBA7620
TTTTTCATCTTCTATAACATTTAGTAGCTCCAAAGCCGCTGCTGCAATCACAGGATTTCCACCGAAAGTTGTGATATGTCCCAATTGAGGATTCTGCTTAAGAGAACTCATAATTTTATCAGAAGTCATAAACGCACCAACAGGCAAACCACTCGCCATGCCTTTTCCCATCGCTACAATATCTGGTACAACTCCAAAATGTTCGAAACCAAACAATTTTCCAGTACGTCCAAAACCTGGTTGAATTTCGTCCATAATCAATAATGCACCAACTTCATCGCAACGTTTTTTCAGCTTGATAAAGAAATCATTTTCTGGCAATCTAAAACCAGAAGCACCACGAATACTTTCTACAATAACACCAGCTGTTTCTTTGGTAATTTTTTGTAAATCTTCTTCGTTATTAAAGTCAATAAAATAAACTTCTGGTAACAATGGTCGGAAAGCAGCTTTCTTACGTTCATCACCCGAGACACTCAACGAACCATGTGTATTCCCATGATAGGCATTTCGAAAAGAAATTAATTGACGACGACCTGTAAAACGTTTCGCTAATTTAAGCGAAGCTTCGATCGCTTCTGTTCCAGAATTTACCAAATAAACTTGATCCAATCCTTCTGGTGTTAAATCAACCAATCGCTTACATAATTCAACTGGTTTTTCTTGCGCATATTCACCATAAACAGCAACATGCATATATTTGTTTACCTGATCTATAATCGCTTGATTGATGCGCGGATGGCTATGTCCAAGTGTATTCACCGAAACGCCAGCCACAAAATCAAGATAGGCTCTTCCATCCTTTCCATAGATATAAGAGCCTTTTGCGTAATCGACTTCAAAACCAGATGCAAAATTTGTTGTTTGCGCCTGATATTTGAAAAATCCTTCCTTTAATGTTCCCATTTTATTTTAATAAAAAAAGCACAGCTGCACCGCCCATTGCATACGCTGCAACAGTAAGAGCATCTGATTTACCTTTCGAAAATTTTCTTATTTTGAACGAAGAAATATCATTTTTATGAAATTTCAATTCTTTTTCAGTTCCTTTTACAACAGCATATAAAGTATCAGCTTTCCATTGCTTCGCCTCTATTGTATATTCTTTTCCTTGCGCATCTACTTTATAAAATTGATCGGGTTTGATAACATCCGAAATTTTAATCGTAGAAGGATCTATCGCTACTTTCTCTTCTTTACTCTCTTCTTTTTTAGCTCTTAATGCAGCTAATTCTTCTTTACTTTCTGAAAGAGATGAACTAATTGCATTTTCATTCGGACTTTTGCGTTCTCTTCTCAATTCAGCAATATCAGCTCTGGAACGACTTCTTTCATTAGAGTTAGTCGTTTGATTTTGATTATTACCTTTAGACATTTCCAATGCATACTCCTCAGGATCAAAAGCTTTATATGTATAACAACTTGATAATAACAGAATAGATAACATGATAGATGTAGCTTTCATTTATAGTTTTAGAAATTAAACGATTAATTTATGAAAAGATTATTTCGATTCGATAAAAATATCTCGCCAAGTGTTTAATCGTTCAGAAATTCGCCATTTAAAATCGGGCAAATAACGCATTTCTTCTGGAAATTTTGACAATGGATACATTTTTCCGTCCGATTTTATACGACATGCAACCAATTCAACATCTTTTCCTACAACATCAACTTCTATAATTCCACAATACGAAATATTAACTCCGTAACGTTCTTTCACTTTCGTTTTTTGATCTGTATCATCCATGTACGTCAACGCGACAGCATTTTCTTCTACATTAATAAAATCAATTTTATCATCCTGAAATAGAACAGTTAAATATTTTCCTTTAATTTGATGATATTCATTTTCCACAAGCGAATCCACTTTAGCAATCACAAAAGCATTATTGAACACTTTCATCGAGTCTAATTTTTCTGTTTTTGCATTTGTATATGCTTCGATATAATCTCCCGTCACTTGATTATCACCAGAAAACAAAATTGGATCTTTATAAAATTGCATCAATCCTTTAGTTTGATTGTACACCAAAGAATCTGCTTTCCCATTCGCATTCGATTTGTAAAAACGCGCTTTATGAAACGCTTTCACCAATGAAGTCGAATCAACATCGTGACGTTTTACCGCCAACAACGTATCTGCACTAATGTAAAGCGAATCTTTGTCAAACGCTTTCACAGCATACGCATTCTTCGTTACAAAAGCCGAATCTAAGTATTTAAAAGCTTCTCCGTAATCTCCCTTCAAAAATCTTTTTTCTAAAGGATCATCCAAAAAAACATCCCCTTCACCTTTACCAAAACCTGTTTTATCGTTGAAATAAAGTTTTTTAGCCGTCAACGTTTTGTTTTGATAATAAACTTTTGAATTTCCTCTTAACCAAGCTTCACCCGTTTTTTTATTAAAATCTCCATCCGAAGTAATGATATATTGTGATGGATCATTTCGACGTGTAATTTTAGAATAATCACGGAAAGTAGTAATTCCCGTAATATCATTCGTCGTCATTTTTCTTGAATAAATCGTATAATCTTTATTCGTAATAAAAACTTCTGAACCAAAATTTGCCGATTTAGACTTTACATTATACACAACATTTCGTCCTTCGACCAAAGTTCCATCAGAACCAATTGTTTTGTAAGTATCATTTACAATAATATTTCCAGTCAATCGCTCGTAAATCATTTTTTCAGAACTGATTTGTTGCGTAGGCGTCTTCACTTCTACTTTCCCAATACCAGTCGCAATCTCAGTTGTACGATTATAATCCATATAATCTGCCGTAATACGAGAACTTGGATCAGTCAACACCACATCTTTGAAAGCTTTTGCAATTGTTGTGTTTCCGTCATACTCCATTTTATGCGCCGTAATTGTTTTGTCTTTACTCACCAAACGTGCATTCGACCAAACAACAGCCAAGTTTTTATCACGATATAAAACCGCACTATCAGCAGAAATTACATCACCTTTATATTCAATAACAACATTACCTGACAAAAATTCATTTCCTTCAAAAAGCTTTGGATTTTTTTCAGTTAAATCAGCATGTCTTAGAATAACTTTTTCTTTTTTAGGTTTTTGTTGCGCAAAAGCACTTATCGTTATAAAACATGAAAGTAAAAAAGCAACTTTCAAACCTGTTTTATTTTTATTTATATAATTAATTAACAATTATTTATTATTTTTATTTAATCTTTATTTCACTTCCGAAAAGTGTTAGCCAAAATTAGTATTATTTTTTTAGTCCTAAAAATTAATTATTACGTTAAAACATGCTTGAATACTTAAAATTTTCATAATGTTTTAATCAATATGATAGATTTTTAAGTCTTAATTTGATTAAAAAAATAACTATTATTCATAAAATTCAATTTTAAAATTCTTAACTTCATATTCAATTTTATAAATCTATTAAATGCCTCAATATCAAAATGTATTAGATAGTCCAAATACCAATACTATTTTTATGGTTTGGAATTTCAAGGAAAATACTGCTTACAAAAATGCATTCAAAAAGCTTTGCGCTTTGGTTATTAATCTTAATCATTCAGCCAATACACGTTTTCCGAAAACGCAATCGAGCGTTATTTTAGGAATTAGCTATAATGCTTGGATAAAATTAGATTTACCAAAACCTTTGCCGAAAGAATTAAAACCTTTTGTTGCCATTAAAGGAGAAAAGCATGAAGCCGTTTCTACAAAAGGCGATATTCATTTTCATATCCGCTCTACACAACAAAGTTATTGCGTTGATATTGTTTCTAATCTAACTGATTTATTAAATGATGTTGCGACTTGTCAAGAAGAAATTCATGGTTTTAGATATTGGGATGGTCGTAGTATTTTAGGTTTTGTCGATGGAACTGAAAATCCGCAAGGTGACGAAAGAACAAATTTTGGTTTGATTGGCAATGAGGATTCTGCTTATACAAATGGAAGTTATTTATTTGTGCAAAAATATATTCATGATATGCAAGCTTGGAAAAATTTACCAATTTCTGAACAAGAAAAAGTAATTGGACGATCTAAAGCTGATGATATTGAAATGAATGATGATGAAAAGCCTTCGAATTCGCATTCTGCTTTAGCAAATGTTGGCGATGACAAAAAAATTGTTCGCGATAATATGCCTTTTGGGAATATGTCTACAAATGAAATGGGAACCTATTTTATTGCTTATGCCAGAAAGTTTAGCATTGTAGAAGAAATGTTAGAACGCATGTTTGTTGGTGAACCTGCCGGAAACTATGATCGAATATTAGATTTTAGTAAAGCTAAAACTGGAACTTTATTTTTTGTTCCTTCTTTTGATTTATTAGATCAATTTTCTAATTAAAAATAACAAAAAAGACCTTTTACGAAATTGTAAAAGGTCTTTTGATTTTATAAAATCAAGGTTATTTATTCTTACGAGTTCCGTAAAAATACAATGAATGATTATCAATTTTGATATCAAAAATATCTTCTATCGTTTGTTTAATAGATTGAATTCTTGGATCACAAAACTCCAATACTTCTCCTGTATCAGACAAAATAATATGGTCATGATTTTTGTCGAAATATGATTTTTCGTAATGCGCTTGTTGATCTCCAAACTGATGTTTACGCACCAATTTAGCTTCCATCAAAAGCTCGATAGTATTGTATAAAGTAGCACGACTAACGCGGTATTTCTTATTTTTCATTTTGATATACAACATATCAATATCAAAATGATCATCTGTAAAATAAATTTCCTCTAAAATAGCATAACGTTCAGGTGTCTTACGATGTCCATTGTCTTCCAAGAAATTCGTAAACACTTGCTTTACTATTTCGTAATTACTTGATTTTACTGATTCGTCTGTCATATAAAAAATTTGTGTAAATATACAGAATATTTCCTTATCAATGTAACGAAACAGCTTTCAATTCGTACGTTTTTTCTATCTCTTGATAATAAATCTTTATAATCAGATATAATTAACAATATGTCTATATAAGAAAACATATAATCTTTCAAAATTATTTTATCCTTTACACTACAAAGGTTAACTTTGCACACGATGGAAGAAAATTATTTAGAAAAACTGAACGAACCACAGCGTTTGGCTGTAGAAGCTACCGAAGGTCCAGTAATGGTGATTGCAGGTGCGGGTTCTGGAAAAACGAGAGTGTTAACTTATCGCATTGCTCATTTACTAAATAAAGGAGTTGATGCTTTCAATATATTGTCTTTAACATTTACCAATAAAGCTGCCCGAGAAATGAAAGAACGTATCGGACATGTAGTTGGTGAAGCGAATGCAAAAGCTCTTTGGATGGGTACCTTCCACTCTGTTTTTGCGCGTATTCTACGTGTTGAAGCTCCGCTTTTAGGTTATCCATCAGATTTTACAATTTACGATCAACAAGATGCAGTTTCGGTAATGACAAAGATTATTAACGAAATGCATTTGGATAAAGATATTTACAAAGCAAAACAAGTTTTGGGAAGAATTTCTCAATACAAAAATAACTTGATTACAGTTAGAGCTTATCATAACAATCAAGCTTTAATTGAAGCAGATAATGAAGCAATGCGACCTCGAATGGGTGATATTTATAGAGCTTATGTAGATCGTTGTTTCAAATCTGGTGCAATGGATTTTGATGATTTATTGTTACGTACCAACGAAATTTTGACGCGTTTTCCTGAGGTTTTAGCAAAATATCAAGAACGTTTCAAATATATTATGGTAGATGAGTACCAAGATACCAATCATTCTCAATATTTGATTGTAAAAGCATTGGCTTCTCGTTACGAAAACCTTTGTGTGGTTGGTGATGATGCGCAATCTATCTATGCTTTCCGTGGTGCAAATATTCGAAATATTTTATCATTCAAATCTGATTATCCTGATGCGAAATTGTATCCATTAGAACAAAATTATCGTTCGACGCAAATGATTGTGGAAGCTGCGAATCAGATTATCAAACAAAATCAAGATCAATTAGAAAAAAATGTTTGGACAGCGAATGAAACTGGAGAAAAAATAGCCGTTTATCGTGGACTTTCTGATGCTGATGAAGCACGCTATATTGCGACACAAATTTGGGAAAGACAGATCAATGAACATCTTCAACCAAAAGATTTTGCTATTCTTTATCGTACAAATGCTCAATCTCGTGCTTTAGAAGAAGCCTTGAGAAAAAGAGGAATTCAATACCGTGTTTATGGCGGAACCTCTTTCTATCAGCGTAAAGAGATTAAGGATATGGTTGGCTATATGAGATTATTGATTAATCAAAATGATGAAGAAGCTTTATTGCGAACAATCAATTATCCAGCACGTGGAATTGGTCAAACAACAATTTCTAAACTTTTGGTCGCGGCAGATCAACATCAAATTAGTTTATTTTCTTTGATTGAAAATATTGCAATATATGCTCCAACAATTGGTATAAATGCAGGAACAGCAAACAAACTGAATGATTTTGTGTTGATGATTAAGCGTTTCCAAGTCATGTTAAAATCGCATGATGTGTATGAAGTAACGATGGAAATGGCTAAAACGACTCAATTATTGAATGCGTTGAAAGAAGATTCTACACCAGAAGGTGTTTCTCGTTTAGAAAACGTTCAAGAGTTGTTAAACTCGATTCAAGGTTATGTTGAAGAACAACAACAATTAGACGAAGGAGACGCTTCTTTAGGAGGTTTTTTAGAAAATATTGCTTTAGCAACTGATGCGGATAACGAAGAAGATGACGATAACAAAGTAAATTTGATGACTGTTCACTTAGCAAAAGGTTTAGAATTCCCTGTTGTATTTATTGCAGGTTTAGAAGAAAATCTTTTCCCTTCTATGATGAGCGTTAACACACGTGCTGAATTAGAAGAAGAGCGTCGTTTATTTTATGTTGCCTTGACACGTGCCGAGAAAGTGGCTTATATGACCTATTCTGTTTCACGTTTTCGTTGGGGAAAAATTATCGATTGCGAACCATCTCGTTTCTTAGAAGAAATTGATGATAGTTTCTTAGAATGGAAAAATCTGAATATTTCTGCAAGAGCTTCAAACAATAGTGGATTATCGGCTGATTTATTTGGAGACGAACCAACACCGCAACAGTATCAACAACGAGAAAAATCGGTTGCACGACCTAATCCGAGAGCTCGTGTAGAACCAGCTCAACCAAGATCAAATTTCAAACCAGTAAATCAAACGAAAAGTAGTGCTTCATCAACAGCGAATGCTCAAGGTTTACAAGTTGGTCAAGTTGTCGTTCACGATCGTTTTGGACGAGGAATTGTGAAAGATTTGCAAGGAGAACCATCAGATATGAAAGCCATTATTCATTTTGATAATGCTGGAGAGAAAAAATTACTCTTAAATTTTGCTAAACTAAAAATCATTCGATCATAATAAAAAAAACAGAAAAAGGTTACAATAATTTGTAACCTTTTTTATTTATATTTTAATTAACTACATACCTGATATTAAACAAAAGGTTTAAATAAGATATCATCAAAATTTAGAATAAAATTCTTGTTATGATTTATTTTTTCGAATAAATAAACAGATTAAATCTTATAATTAAGATTTTTTTAGCATTTTAGCACCACAAATAAACACAAGAACAAAAATTTTATACTCAAATGGATGATATCATCAATCTAATAAGCAGCTACGTCTGGTCATATGCTTTAATTGGACTTTGCGCTTTAACAGGAATTTACTTCTCTATTCGCACCGGATTTTTACAAGTAGTTTATATAAAAGACATGGTTCGTTTGCTTTTTAGCGGCGAAAAATCGGACAAGGGAATCACACCTTTTCAAGCCTTTTCTTTAGCAATTTCTGGTCGTGTTGGAACAGGAAATATTGTAGGTGTAGCTACTGCAATTGCTATGGGAGGACCTGGAGCCGTTTTTTGGATGTGGTTTATCGCATTTTTAGGAAGTGCATCTGCATTCATAGAATCTGCATTAGGACAGGTCTACAAACAAGAAATTAATGGAGAATATCGCGGAGGTCCGTCGTATTACATCGAAAAAGGTTTAGGAATCAAATGGTACGCAGTTTTATTCGCAATCATTACAATTATGAGCTGTGGATTATTATTACCAGGCGTTCAGTCAAATAGTATTTCATCTGCTTTGAATAATGCTTTCGATATTCCTATGTATGATTTTGCCGGAATTCCAATTAACGTAGTAGGTTTTATAATTATTGGATTATTAGCTTTAATCATTTTTGGAGGCGTAAAACGTTTAGGACAAGCCTCAGAATTCATTGTTCCTTTTATGGCAGGTGCTTACATCTTAATGGCTATCATTATTATTGGGATGAATTTCGAACAAATTCCTTCTGTTTTAAGATTAATCTTTTCTTCAGCATTCAATCAAGAATCACTTTATAGTGGCGTTTTTGGTGCTGCAATTGCTTGGGGAATAAAACGTGGAATTTATTCTAACGAAGCTGGGCAAGGAACTGCTCCGCACGCAGCAGCAGCAGCGGAAGTTAATCACCCAGCTCAACAAGGTTTAGTACAAGCTTTTTCCGTTTACATTGATACTTTATTTGTGTGTACAGCAACCGCTTTTATGATTCTATTTACAGGAAAATACAATGTAAATCACCCTGAAAAAGTTGGAAATTTTATTACAGAAAATCTTCCTGGAATAGATTATACAGGATTTACACAAGCCGCTGTTTCAAGTGAATTTCCTGCTTTTGGAGATAGTTTTGTTGCAATTGCTTTGTTTTTCTTTGCTTTTACTACTATTATGGCTTATTACTATTATGCGGAAACTAATATTACATACATTTTCAAGAAAGGAAATAGAAAAGTATATGTATGGATTTTACGTGTTTGTTTTTTAGGTGCTACGTATTACGGAACAATCAAAACTGCTGAAACTGCTTGGGCAATTGGAGATATTGGTGTTGGTCTGATGGCTTGGGTAAATGTTATTGCTATTTTATTATTAAGCGGAGTTGGGCTTAAAGTCTGGAAAGATTATAAAGACAAACGTAAAAAAGGAATTAAAAATCCTGATTTCAATCCTACTGAAATCGGAATTAAAAATGCTACTTTTTGGGAGAACAAAAATAAATAACGCAAAAAAACCACTTCTTTTGAAGTGGTTTTTTTGCTATTAAAAATTATGATTATTGGGCTTGAGTAAACTCTAAATTCACCAATAATTTTACTTTATCAGAAACCACTAATCCTCCAGCTTCTGTTACTTGGCTCCATCCTAATCCGTAATCTTTACGGTTGATTTCTCCTGAAAATTCGAATCCAGCTCTTTGTAATCCCCATGGATCAGTGATAACTCCACCAAAATCTGCATTTAATGTAATTGGCTGTTTTTCACCACGAATTTCTAAAGTTCCATTAATTTTTCCGTTTTGAATACCTGAAGTACTTTCAAATTTCATTTCTGGAAATTGCTCAGCAGCAAAGAAATCAGCTGATTTTAAATGTCCATCACGATCTGCATTTTTTGTATTGATTGAATCTACTTTTGCATCAAATTCAAATTTTGCATCAGAAAAATCATCTGAATTAGCTTCTACATCAGCATTGAAATGATCAAAATTTCCTGTTACTGTAGAAATTACCATGTGTTTTACTTTAAATTGGACTTCTGAATGAGAAGGGTCTAAATTCCATTTTGTTGCC
>NZ_DLJI01000032.1:24160-28077 GCF_002484185.1 Empedobacter sp. UBA7620
TCTAAATTCCATTTTGTTGCCATAATGTTTTGTTTTTATTTGTTATTTAAATTGATTTTATTTATCCTATTTTGAATGATAACATTCCTAATGATCCATAAATTAATTTGTCATTAAAAAGTGTTACTTCCTCTTCTTTTCCTTGTAATGCTAATGCGTAAATAGCTGGCAAATAATGTTCCATAGATGGGACAGCAAGATTAAATGCGCTACCTTTTTGTACAAAATTGAACAATTCGTCGTGATTACCTGTTTGAACAATATTCTTGAATGTATCATTCACTTCATAAGCCCAATCATAACCAGCATTTGGCTCACTCCAATTTAATGCTCTCAAATTGTGTACAACATTCCCACTTCCTACTATTAATATCCCTTTACTACGCAAAGCGTCTAATTCCTTCGCTAATTCGTAATGCTCTTTTGGCGTTTTATAAACATCCAAACTCAGTTCTATCATCGGAACATCTGCTTCTGGATACAAAAATTTAATCACACTCCAAGAGCCGTGGTCAAATCCCCACATTTTGTCTAAATCAACCTCTGTTGTTTTAATTAAATTTTTGACCTCTGTTGCTAATTCTGGACTTCCTGGCGCTGGATATTCAACATCGAATAAAGCTTGCGGAAAACCATAAAAATCGTGAATCGTTTTGGGTTGTTCTAAAGCCGTAACTTTAGTTCCTTTCGTTTCCCAATGTGCCGAAATACAAATAATCGCATTTGGTTTTGGGATTGTTTTTCCAATCTTCTTCCATCCTTCTACAAAAATATTTTCTTCGATTGCGTTCATCGGAGAGCCATGTCCTAAAAATAAAACTGGCATTTTATCAGTTGTAGAAAAACTTGAAGTAATTGATTTTAACGTATTGAAATCCACGATTTTTATAATATATTTTATTTATTATTATTTAGCTTTTGAAGCTGAAAATTCTAAGTTTGATGTTAATGTAACAACATCACCTACAACAGCTTCTGGGAAATTACCACCGATGTTAAAATCACTTCTTTTTACATTTCCTTTTACTGTAAATCCGTACGTTTTAACTCCGTTATTGTTGATGCTTCCGTTGTAAACTAATTTTAATGCAACTGGTTTAGTTACTCCGTTTAATGTTAAATCACCAACCATTTTAAATTGATTTCCTTTAACACGTGTAATTCCTTTTGAAGAGAATTCTAGTTTTGAATTTTTTGCTGCATTGAAAAAATCTGCTGATTTTAAATGATTATCACGTGCCTCAACTCCTGTATTGATTTAATTGATATCTGCAACTACATGAAATTTTGCATCGCTTAAATCTTCTTTTGTAAAGTTTAAATGAACATCAAAATTTTGGAATTGTCCTTCAACATCAGAAATTGTCATGTGAGAAACAGAAAAGCCTAATTTTGAGTGCGCTTTATCATTTGTATAATTTTGAGCAAATGCAGACATTGAAGCTGCTGATAACATTAACGTGAATAATAATTTTTTCATAACGAATGATTATTTGATTGTTTTTAATTAATTATTTATTTTGATAGGACAAATTTAGCTCAGTCATCAGCGAGATTTCATTGACATAAGATAAGAAATTAAAAAGCTTGATTTTTCATCTAATAAACGATCAAATTGTATCAATTAATATTCCAAAAAGTAAAGATTTTGAATTTGTTAGCAATAAAAAAAACACTTCAATAGAAGTGTTTAATATTATTTTACTGGACTAAAATACCAGTAGGTAGATGTTTTTTTATTCTCGATTTCCAAATATTCTGGAAATGCTTGCGGTAATAAATGTAATTCTTCCGATTTTTTCAAATCTGTTAGAATCTGACGCAAAGGATATCCTTTTTTACGGTCGTGAGGAAAATATCCTTTTTCAATTAAGAAAGGCATCATATCCTTAGTTTTTACACGTTCCAACTTATTTTCTGTTAAATAAGCCTGAATATCTTCGCTCATTTTTTTGACCACTTCGCGGTCTACTTTAATATATTCGTTTCTCTTCATATAATTTTACCAATTACCATTCATGTGCGTTAATATCATAGGACCTTCAGAAGTAACCAAAACAGTATGTTCGTGTTGTGCAAAAACGCCAGGTGCATTTCCTATCATTGTCCAACCATCCGCTTGCTCAATTGCTTCGTAAGAATTTTCTGAAATAAAAGTTTCCAATGCAATAACTGAATTTTTACGGAATCGACGTTTATCATCAGGGTCTCTGAAATTCATCAAATCCAATGGTTCTTCGTGCAATGAACGCCCTACTCCATGACCAGTTAAATTCTCAATCACATGATAATGATGTTTTTTTGCTTCTTTCTCAATAATTCCACCAATATCAGCGATTTTAACTCCAGATTTTACAGCCGCAATTGCTTTTTGAAGCGCAGAAATAGATGCATCAACAATTTTTTGATAACCATTCACATCTTCTCCAACAACAATAGAACCTCCATTATCAGCCCAAAAACCACCTAATTCTCCAGAAACATCAATATTAATCACATCTCCGTCTTTCAAAATTTTATCGGCTCTTGGAATTCCGTGACAAATTTCTTCATTCACGCTTAAGCAAGTATAACCAGGAAATTGATACGTCTCGAAAGGAGCTGATTTGCAACCAAATTTGTGCATAATCTTCGCACCAAAATCGTCCAATTCTTTTGTTGACATTCCAGGTTTTACATAATCTTTCATCTCTTTAAGAGTAACGGCTACAGCTTCGCTGACTTTTTTCATTCCGATTAACTCTTCTTCTGTCTCTATAATCATTGCTTAAATTCTATTGATTTCCTTTTCAGAAATCATTTGCAAATTTACGGGTATTTGTAACGATTATTTGCTTATTTTGATAGAAATTCGTGATTATTGTATGATAGATTATATTGTTGATTGATAAAGAAGTATATCAATCATAATGAAAACGACATTTCGCAATTTGAATTTCATCTTCTACAACACGATATATTAACCGATGTTCATGATCTATTCTTCTCGACCAAAATCCTGCATATTTATTTCAAAGCTTCTGGTTTCCCCAGACCATCAAAAGGATTTCGAGCAATACCTTTAATCAATTCATTGATCTTTTTCAATTTAGATTTATCTGTTTTTTGCCAATACAAATAATCTTCCCATGATTCATCAACAAAAACGATTTTCATCTATTCTTCAATTAACTCCTTTGTAAACGTTTTCTGAGTTTTTAATTTCTCAATTGCAGCATCCAAACGCTCTTCATTTTTGCGAGAAGAAAGCTCATGATTCGTAGCCATTAGCGAATTATACTCTTCTAATGACATAATAACAACACCAGAATTTTTTCCACGATTAATAATCAATGTTTCAAAATTATTCGTCACACGATCAAAATATTCTTTAATATCTTTTCTAAATTCAGAAATATTTGTTATCAACATATGTACAATATTTTGTACAAAAATAAGTATAATTAATTATAAATAAACTTGATTTATAAAGTTTTAGAAAATAAAAAAATCCGTCAAATGACGGATTTAAGGTTATATTTTTCTAACGATTAATCTGCATCATAGATTAATACTCGTTTTGCTAATTTATTTGGACCATTCAAAAACTCGATATGTTGTGGATGTTTTTGATACGTCTCAAATTGTTCCATCGTTTCGAAAGCCGCAAACAAAGAAAACGAATACGAAGCGTCGATAACATCTCTTTCTATATTTGCAGGTGTTCCAACATGAAAAAATACTGAAGGAGCAATTGGTTCTAAATCTTTCAAAGCTTGATGAAATGTATTCACTTCAGCTTCTGTAGCGTCATCTTTTAACCAAAATAATACGTGGTGTGCTAACATAAAATTCTATTTTTTAGTATGCAATTTGCATTTTTACTTTCTTATTTTTTACTTTTTGACCGTTCAATTTTTTCAATAAATCTGGAACTT